>JAYWBY010000526.1:0-10604 GCA_043781115.1 Pseudomonadota bacterium | reverse complement strand
CACGCGCTGAGGGACATTTGCCTAAGCACATTCTACAAGTCATCGAAGGCGCCTACCGGGTCAACGTCGAGGAGCAGGACGATCCGGCGATCTGGATCACTCATGCCATGGTTGGCGCCGGAGGGAAGTTTTCGGTACTGCTGAAGGGCAACGCGGTAAATTACGCGGTCGTCGCGCAGGATTCGTCCGGCCTCGAGATCGCGGGTTGGAAGCAAACCGAGCCGCCGCGCATCGCCAACGAATTGACCAAACTCATCGGCAAGGGCGTCGACGTCTATTTGATGGAAGAAGACGCCGGCGAACGCGGCATCGAGAAGAACGAAATGATCCCCGGCCTAAAGCCAATAAGTCGCGGCGCGCTCCCCGCCTTCATCGGCCAATTCGACCAAATCTGGCACTGGTAGGGGTCAGGCACTTCCGGTAAGTGCCTGAAGATACGTCGAAAAAGCGTGAGACACTCGGGTGTCGCGCTTTTTTCGCGGGGTGTCTCAAGGGGTTACCGGAGGTGCCTGACCCCATTCCGGCTTGACCCCACATCCTTAGCCGAGTTGGGTCTCGAGGGCTTTGACGAGCGCCGGATCTTCCGGCGTCGTATCGGGGGAAAAGCGGTCGACGACTTCGCCCTGGCGGTTGACGACGAACTTCTCGAAATTCCAGCTGACTTCGTGCGGGCCGTCGGTCTTCGGCAGCCGCGCCGCCATTTTGCTTCCGACAGGCATTTTCGCCTTCGGAGCGGCTTTGATCAGGTCGCTGTAGAGCGGGTGGGTGCCGGCGCCCTTCACCACGATCTTTTCGAACATCGGGAACTTCACGCCGAAGTTGGTGCGGCAGAACTCGACGATCTCCTTATTGGAGCCAGGCTCTTGCGCGCCGAATTCGTTGGCGGGGAAGCCGAGCACTTCCAGGCCTTGGCCCTTGTATTTTTCGTAGAGCTTTTCCAAACCGTCGTACTGCGGCGTCAGGCCGCACTTCGAGGCGACGTTGACGATCAGGAGCACTTTGCCCTTGTAGGCCGACAACGTCGTCGCGGTGCCGTCGATGCGCTTCAGCGGAATGTCGAGAATCGGGGAACCCATGGTGGCCTCCAAGTGAGTGAGGAGGGACTCTATCAGAATTGACCGGTGCTTAGCAGCACGAGCGTGCAGGCCTCCAGATATGGGATTTTGGCCGCGTCGAGCGCCCTCTCGAGTTCTGGTGACTCGGCCCCGGGATTCAAAACGACGCGGCCGGGGCGCAGCGCGACGATGGCCGGAATCAGCGGCCCGATATGGTCGGGCGACACATAGACTGTCAGCGTGTCGACCGGCTCCTTCACCTCGCCGAGGCTCTTGGCCACCGCGAGGCTTTCGATCACCGCGTGCGCTGGGTTCACCGGAATTACCGTGTGCCCATGCGCCCTTAGCATGTGAATGGCCTTGTTCGAATAGCGCTCTTTCTTCGGGCTGGCGCCCAGAACGGCGACTAGCATATAAAGGCCCTCCTTTCGCTGAAAAGGCCCCAGAAAACGTGTCCCAGCATATCAAAATCCTAGAGAAAGTCCTCAGCCCCGAGTTCTGTCGCGCCGTCATCGAGCGTTTCGACCAGGACAAGCGGGTCGAGCCCGATCCGCAGCCGGACTACAGCACGCGGCACTATTTGAACCTTTCGCATTGCACCGATTGGAAAACGGTCAACCGCGACGTCTGCATGATCGTCAACAAGCTCGTCGCCGAATATTTTGCGTTGCCAGACGAAATGGCGCACGGAACTTATCACGAATGGAGCGACGACGGGTACGTCATGTCGCGTTATGACGTCGGCGACACGTGCATTCTCCACGTCGACGGCCAATGCGCCGTGCCGCCACAGAACGCCCTACGCATCGCCACCGTGCTCTTCTACTTAAACGACGTGCCAAGTGGCGGAGAAACGTATTTCCCGAGACAAGAGCTCAAGATCAAGCCCGTCCAAGGCCGAGCCGTGCTGTTCCCCGTCGGCTTCACGCACCCGCACGAAGTACTCGCCGCAAAAACGACGCGCTACATCATTCAAACGTGGATCACCGACCCCTACCTCGTCGTCCACCACCGGGACGACGTGGGCGAGTCGGATTGATCTCAATCGACGACCGGGATAGCGATGACCGAGCCCATGCCGCGCACGAGCAGCGTGCGTGTCGTCGCGTCATAGCCGAGACTTCTCGGTAACCTGAGGCCCGGAATCCCGCGCAATTTCCACGCTGCCAAACGCTCTAGATGGTCGCCGCGCGGAGCATAAGCGATGACCATCGCTTCCTCGATGTTGTCCTCGCCGCGCGTCAGCACCCAGATTTGGCCGTCGCCCGCGACGACTCCCCAAGGCGCGATGCCGGTTTCGCCGTAAAGCCACTCGTGACGGTCGGGATAGCCGCATTGCAGCTTGTTGCTGAAGCTCAGCGTGATGCAAACGCCACCGTCTCCCCACGCCGCCATTTCGTTGAGCGATCCATCTAGGTGGTCGCGCCCCGCCAACGTGTTAGTCGTCAGATCGTACCAAGCGATGTTGTCGTCGCCGGGGGCGCTGGGAGCGCCTTCTTCCGCGACGAAGAGTTGGTTGCGCGCCGCCACCATGTAGCTCGGGCCGCTGCCTGCGTCGTAGTCGGGGAGTTGGCGGCGCGCGGTTGGGTTGAAGCGGTTGATCAAACGGTCGCCCTTGTCCGAGCCGTAGATCGTGCCGTTGTAAAAAGCCAAGTGCCAGGGGCCGAAGTGGCTTTGATACGAATAGTTGTTCAACTCGCGGCGAGCCGTGACGTCGACGGCAGCCAGTTTGTCTTCATAGGCGTCGGAGAGGACGTATTTGTTGTTTCCGATCGGCACGACGAACATGGCGCGGGTGATCGACAGCGGAATGTCGAAACTGGGCGCGCCCGCCAACCCGCGGACCATCAGGACGTCCGATTCGGTGTCGGGAATCAGCAATTGCCCGTTCACGCCGAGAAGGTTTGACGCCTGATTGTAGTCACCGAATTGGGCCACGGTCCGTACGCGGCTCATATCGAGCGACGAAGCAAGCGCGGACGACGTCGCAAGCGCGAATAATCCCGAGGCCAAGATGGGTGGCAAACTGAGATGCATGATATTCTCCTTTTTTTAGGGATCTTAATGAATATCCCGGAAAGCGTCACGCCACTTCTGGCATGGCGCTTGCTTTGGTTTCCCTACATCTTATAAGGGAGGGAAAAGCGATGAGATCACTCCGTCCGACCGCAAGGAAGTCGATCCTCACACCCGCCGAATGGGAGTTTTTGGAAAACCTCAAAGCCATGAGAGAAAGCCGCTGCCATCCCGACTACGAGGGCGACAGCGGCGTGGCATCCAAACGGCAAGGAAAGTCCGCCAAGCGGGCGGACTAACTCAAGCCCTCAGCGGAACTGGCTCTTGTCGAAGCCGTACCGGTTCATCATGCGATAGATGTCGGCTCGGTAGCGTCCGGAGATCCGGGCGGCTTCCGAAATGTTGCCGGTGCTCAACTTCAAGAGGTGCTCGAGGTAGGCCTTCTCGAAGCATTGCTTGGCGTCGGTCAGCGGCAAGGAGAACACGGCCGAGTTGAGGCCGTCTTCCGTCGCGTGCGGCATGGAGCGCAAATTCAAATGCTGGAACATATCGTCGGCGCTCAACTCGTCGTTGCTCGAGAGCACCACGGCGCGTTCGATGGCATTTTGCAATTCCCGAACGTTCCCCGGCCAATCGTAAGCCGCGAGCCTGGCCAACACGGGGTCGCTCGGCGTGCGGATGGTCTTCTCGAAGCGTTGGTTAAACTGCTTCAGGAAGTACTTGGTCAAGATCGGAATGTCTTCTTGACGGTGGCGGAGCGGCGGAATGCGGATCACGACGACCGACAACCGGTAGTAGAGGTCTTCGCGGAAGCGCTTCGACTTTGCTTCGTCTAGGATGTCGCGATGCGTCGCGGCGATGACGCGCGTGTTGATCGACTGGGGCGCGGTCGAGCCGACCGGCGTGATTTGGCGCTCTTGAAGGACGCGCAGCAGCTTGCTTTGGAGAGCGATCGGCATATCGCCGATTTCGTCGAGCAGCAGTGTGCCGTTCGAGCAAACCTCGAAGATGCCTTTGCGGTCGGTCTTGGCGTCGGTAAAAGCGCCTTTCTTGTGGCCGAAGAGCTCGGACTCGAGCAGCTGCTCCGGGATGGCGCCGCAGTTGATGGCGTTGAAGCGTTCCGCCGAGCGCTGGGACGTCTGGTGAATGGCGCGCGCCACGACTTCCTTGCCGGTGCCGGACTCGCCGAGGATCAGCACCGTCGAGTCGACGTTGCGGATCTTGTCGATCATCGCGATCGTTTCCTTGATGGCTTCGCTCTCGCCGACCAAGCCGATCTTCTCCAAGGAATCGGGACCGAGGAGCTCCTTGCTGGCTGGCTGCTGGCGGAGGTGCGAGGCGATTTCCTCGACGATCTTTTGCGGTTCCGTGCCTTTGGTCAAGAACCCAGTGGCGCCGCGACGCATGCAGTCGACGGCCTTCTCGATCGACCCGTGGGCCGTCAGGATGAAGACTTTCGTCGAGGGCATCACCTTCAGCACGAAGGGCAGGCCGTTCAGTCCCTCCTCTTGGCCTAGCTGAAGGTCGAGCAGCACGGCGTCGTAATAGAACTGCGCCATGAAATCTTTCATCCGGCGGAGGTCATGGGAGGTGTCGACGACAAATCCGGCGCTGGTGAGGATGCTGTCATATAGCCGCGTGATGGTTTCATCATCATCGACTAGAAGAATGCGACCCATGTATCGACTTTGCGCCATTGTATTGATGCTCCATTTGGTTGCCCGAGGTTTCTATGTATAGAAGATATGGGTGAACTAAGGGAAGCCTGGAATCAAAAAATAGTACGGAAGAGCGCCATTTTACGAGTCATCAATGCAGCAAAATCACTACACTTTGACGAGCAAACGGGCACTTAGAGTCAGAAAAAGGCTCAAAAGTCGGCGAAGCGGTAGGCAAATGTGGGGCAGCCGGGAACGCAAAAAACGCCATCTTTTAGGTCGAAATCGTGAAGACGCACCCCCCGGAATAGGCCTGAATCCTTAATGAAAGGATGCCGCGTCAGTTGTTTATATTATTATAACCTTTAGATTCAATGAGATGGGCCCCGACGGGAAGTCCCGGCGAGGCCCATTTTACAGTCTTTAGTGCTAGCTGCGCTTATTGTGGTCGTTCTTGCTGGGGGTCTGGCGAACGTTGCCCATGTCGTCATCGTCTTGGCCACGGCCCGGTTTCGACTCTTTGCTCGGGTGCGCGGCCGGATTTTGGTCGTCGTGAGCAGGGGAGCGCGTGCCGTCGTTTTTTTTGCCTTTGTTTTGGTCGACCATTTTCAAAGACTCCTTCACTAGAGTTTTAGGGGACCAAGGGACGGTTCACATCCGTTGGCGATTTCATACCAGCCACAGGCGCGTCAAAAGACCCGGCCGGGCGTTCATACGTAGAAAACGGACGGTCCGTTTTCGTGCCTTCCATCGTCGCTTTGGCTTCACCGCGCGACGAGATGTCCTGACCGCCACAGTCTTTCAGGAGATCCTTGGCTTTCTGTACCCACTCTTGTTTGTCGCAGTGGACGGAAAGTAAGGCTCTGCCTTCCTTAATCATGCCTTCGTAGCGTTTGGCTTCGTACTCCGGAATGCCGAGGCCGATCAAACCGCCGGCAACGCCGCCGACCGCGCCGCCGACACCGAGTCCTGCAAGTGCTGCCATGATCGGGCCGGCCGCAATGAACGGGCCGACGCCCGGGATGGCCAGAGCGCCGATGCCCGTGAGCAAACCGAGCGCGCCGCCGATGACCGCGCCAGCCGAACTGCCGGTGACGGCGCCTTCGGGAGCCTTCGTGTCTTTTTCGTGGGCGAACGCTTTGCTGCCGCTGTTCTGGGCCATCAGCACTGAGATGTCGGCGCTACGAAAGCCGTTGTCACAGAGCGTAGAAATCGCACTGTCGATTGCTGCTTCGTTCGGGAAGAGCGCCATGACCGAGGTGTTTTTACCAGCCATCTTTTGTACTCCTTAAAAAAATCATCGTGGGAACCTGGCTGATCGGGGGCTTTGCAGCAACTGTGCCAAAGCCCGCAAGCAGAGACATTAGCTCCGCGGCGGCTCCGCGGCCCGAGCCTGCAGCATTTCTCCAACATCTAGTAGCGATTGCGTACCTAAAAGAGTTGGCACCATGTTTGCTCTGGCGAGGCTCTGGTGGCAAATACCCGACGGAGGCGCGCGTGAATTCGAGACGAGAAAAGTTAGCGACTTTGGTGGGCGTGTTCGCCGCCGTGACGATGGCGGTCTTCGTGGCATGGTTCCATTGGAACAGACTCAGGCCGCTCATCGCTTGGGGCTCGGAGAAATTCGCGGGATTTCGCGTCGAAATCACTGGTCCGCTCGGCGTTGAGGTCGGGGGGCGGACGCGCGTCACCGCCGACGGCATCGCGGTTTTCGACCGTCGTCAGTTGGGCGACGCACGGACCACCTTGCCGTTCGTTGCCGTAGACCACGTCGAGTTCGTTTGGAACGTCATGGCGCTCCGGCAGCCGAGTCTAAAAATTCAACACCTGCTCGTGCAGCGCGGAGAGTTGCACCTGGATCGGATGACCGAGCACGCCCCAGCCGCCAGCGCTGCGCCGTCTGGGAAATCGCATTCAAACCCCTTGCCGGCGTGGTTGGAATCGGGAGAGGTCCTAGACTTTCGCACGCTTCAAGGCGACGAAGTATTGCTATCGGTGGCTGAAGCCCACCTGGATGCCGAGGGGGCAGCGAAGCCTACGACCGTCAAACTCACGGGTCATGCTTTGGGGGAGGTTTTGACGCTCGAAGCGCGCTTGCCGAGTCAAGCAAGTCTCCTCGGCGACTCCGGCAGAGACATGGCCGTCGAGGCCGACGGGGCATTCGGCAAAATGCGGGCGCATGTTCGAGGCGAAGTGGCATTCAGCCCTTTCAAGGCGCGCGCGCAAACCAAGCTCGAAGGCACTTCCTTAGCCGAGACCATGGCAAAGTTCGGATACCTGATGAGTGCCGACATCCCTCACTACGACGTTCGAGGCGCCGTCTCAACCTTCGGCGACATCATAACCATAGATGGGCTTAACGCGCTCATAGGGGAGAGCCGGGGTGACGGCGCGCTGAAGATTGCGTTTAATTCACCACTCGATGTCTCCGGGAAGCTCCACTTTGCTCATTTACGCTTCGCCGACCTAGGCGCTTTTTCGCCCAAGCCGATGACCTCGGAACTGCCGGCAAAAAAACTCGAAGCCGCGCGGCACCAGGTAGCTTCCGACAAACTCTATTCAGACGCAAAGATCTCCACGGGCTGGTTGGACGGGCCACGCGTCGATCTAGCTGCGGTCGTCGATCAGTTCGAAGGCGACGGCAAAGCTTCGCTCCTCAAGGCCTTCGACTTGACAGTGAAATTGGGCCACGGGCAACTGCAAACGAACATTGCGCGTGGGCGCGTGATGCATGGGGACGTGGCTGCCGCCTTGACTCTGATGGCGGTTCCCGACGGACTCAAATTCAGCTTGAACGGGCACGGCGAGAACGTCCGCACGGGCCGTGTCCTGGCAGAATTCATCGGCGAAAAGGCCAACAAGAAGCTCGGCAAGTTGTCGATGGACGAGCTGGTCGAGGGCTCGATGAATTTTTTCGTGGACGTTTCGGGGCGCGGCGCCTCGCTCAGCGAAATCATGGCGCATTTGGATGGTCCGGCGGGAATTGCCATCGGCAAAGGCAAAGCCAGCGCCGCGGTCATGGAAGCGCTCGGTCTTGACGCCACGGAGCTCGTGGGTGTGTTGCTCGCCAAGCAGCAGCGCGTGACCATGGATTGCGGGATCGTCGGGGCTCGGGTCAAGAATGGGGAAATGACGTTGGAGCCAGTGTTCGTCGGCACGTCCGATTCCGACGTCGTTGCGGAGGGGAAAGTCGACCTGACCAACGAGAAGCTAAACCTGACCATCAAGACCTATCCGAAGGACCCGAGCATCGGCGCGCTGCGTCTGCCCATCTACATAAAGGGCACCCTTATCGATCCTAAGGTGAGCGTCGGCAAACGCGAACTCGCCGGACGGGTCGTTTTGGGAATTGCCTTGGGTTTCATTCACCCTGTAGCAGCGACGCTCGCATTGATAGAGCCGGGTAACGCACCAAAACGGACCTGCGCGGAGTACAGCGAAAAATTGGCCCGCTTGCGTGCCGAGTGACGGTCAGGGCGCCGTGGCACGGAAATTGAAATGTCACGGATTGACGACGCGAGAAGAACGACGCGAGAAGAAAAGGAGAAGCGCTTGAGTTTGAAGCTCCGCACCGAAGCACCCGCCAGGACCCCTGGCCGGGTCGTGCGTCCGAAAACGCAAGTGCTGGGACCTTCGCTTAGGCCTCTCCTTTGGCCGATCGCCCTCTTCTGCGTCGCTGGCCTCCTTTACTTCGCGAAGGACGTCCTCGTTCCGCTCTTCGTCGGTTTCCTCGTCGCGGAAGCCCTTGCTCCCGCTGTCACCTAGTTCGGAGTTTCCTATGCCGAAAGACATCAAGAAAGAGACAGATCGGGTCCAGCAAGCTTCGGAAGAGTCGTTCCCCTCGAGTGACCCGCCGTCGTGGAGTCCATCGAAAGCGACGACGACCGCAGACAAACCGGCGGAAAAGAAAAAAGCACAAGCTAAGTGATCGATAGACTATTTAACCGGAGGAATTTTAGATGACGTTCAGCAAGATTTTCCTAACAACCGCCGCCCTTTCAACCGTGGCCCTAGCGGGCTGCGGCAGCATGGACACGAAAGCGAAGGATAGTAAGGATTCGAAAGGCGGCGTCGCACCCGAACTCGTCGGAACTTGGAAGACGGCCTGCATCGAAGCCGACTTCCTAGGCATGAACAAGAAGACCGATGCCGTAGACTACAACGCAGCCGGACAGTTCAATCACGTTACGACGCTTGCATCCGATGACTCTTGCGGCTCGGCCGCGCTCGTCCTCGGCGTCAGCGGCAATTTCGAAGTCACGGGCGACGATGCCCACGTCGACGGCGGCGCCAAGGACATCAATTACACGATCCACGGCGCGTCTCTGACTCCCTATTCCGATGGCGCCGTGAAAGCCCTGACCTTGGCCAGCTATTGCGGCGTGACCGATTGGTCCGCAGGCAAAGCCGTCGACATCGCCTCGAGGGACTGCCTCGGCGAGAAGCTCGAAAGTGGCCAAGCCCTCTTCGACATCTATCGCTTGTCCGACGACAAGGCTCTCTTGCTAGGAGACGCGATGGTGTGGTTCGACAAGTCCGATTCGAAAGACCGTCCGACGAAAATCGCGACGGATCGTCCTTACCTCAAGCAATAACTAGGAGCTATCATGAAACGCAGCATTCTTCTTTTGACCGCCGGCCTCGTGTTCACTGCCCACTCTGCTTTTGCTGAGGATAGTGCGCCAAAGCCGGACGACAGCAAAGTCAATGCGATCCGCGAACAGCAAGGGTTGCCGTCCGCCGACAACTCTGGCAATGCCAAAGTCGACGTCAACCTCGCCGCATCGATCCGCAAGGCGCTTGTCGCGAAAAACGACCTCTCGACTTACGCCAAAAACGTTAAGATCATCGTCAAGGATCAGACCGTTCGCCTCAGCGGCCCCGTGCGTAGTTCCGCGGAAAAGGACACGGTTGAAGCGATCGCGACCAGCAAAGCTGGGGCGGCGCGCGTCGTCAGTGAATTGGAAGTAGCGCCCAAATGACCTAGGAGGTCTACCTTGGAAAAGCAGCTTAGCATTCAGGGCATCGAAGACACGATCAAGGACTTCATCGGCAAGGCGACGGGTACCGCGGAAGCGCGGGACGTCGAAGCGGGGAAGCTTGACGCGACGGAAGTCTTGGCCAGCCAGCACCGGGAAGTCGAAGAACTCTTCGCCGAGATCGAAGACTTGGGCGACGACGCCACACGCACGAAAGAGCGCTTGGCCGAGAAGCTGATCGAGAAGCTGTCGCTCCACGCCACGCTGGAGGAGAAATTTTTCTATCCGGCCGCGCGCGAAGCCTCAGACGACCTCGTCGACGAAGCCGCCGAGGAGCACTTCAACGTCAAGTCCATGCTGAAGCGCTTAGGCGAGGTCTCGGGCGACGACGACAAATTCGACGCACGAGTCAAAGTCTTGAAGGAACTCGTGAACCACCACGTCAAAGAAGAAGAGCATGAGCTCTTTCCGAAATGCCGTGAGGTCATGGGAATGGAGAAGCTGAGAGCCATCGGCGCCAAGATTCAAGAGGCGACGGATCGCCATGAGAAAGCGCCGGTTGCCAAAGCAAAAAGGGGCCGCAAATCGGCCCACTGAGCCTTTGCGGCGAAGAGGGAGACGAATATGGCGAAATACGGCAAGAAAAGCCAGGACTTAGTCAAGCAAGCCGTGCACAAGTTCAAAAAGGGCAAGCTGAAAAGCGGCGCAGGCGGCAAGGCGAAGGTCAAGTCGCGTCGTCAAGCGATTGCCATCGGCCTCGCCGAGGCGCGCTCTAAAGGCGCCAAGGTGCCGAAGAAGCGCGGCGGCGCGAGCCGCCGCCGAAAAGCCACTAGCCGTTAGGCGTATCGAAGCGAAGAAGACATAGGCCGGCGCGATCTCCTCAGGTTGCGCCGGCC
>JAYWBY010000525.1:0-3870 GCA_043781115.1 Pseudomonadota bacterium | reverse complement strand
CGTTGAGTCGTGCACCAAGCTCATCAACGATGGTTACGCCTTGCCCGCCGACACGGCGGTGACTTTGCCTTCCGGCGAACGGTTGACGGTGAAGGCCGGCGTGCCGGTGAAGGACTACGCGAATGCGCTGGTCGTCGGCGCCGCCCGCCCGGAACCCGGCCGCACCGGTTTGGGCGACGTCGAAGTCGGCGCGCTCTACATGGTTTATCAGCGCATCGACGCCGACTTCGCCGTCGGCGGGGGCTTGCGGTTGCCGACGGGTTCTTTCGCCGACGTGCCTTCGTCGCAGCTCGCCACCGGACGGGGCACGCTCGACTTCGGCCTCCGCCTGAACGCCGACTATTCTCCCGCGCGCGGTCTCTGGCTCGGCTGGCAGAACCAGTCGGAGATCATGTTGATGAAAGGCAAGAAGTCGCGCACGAGTCTCCTCGACAACTCGGAGCTGAATACGGCCGACGCGACTTCTTCCGAGGCGAGGGCTGCCGGCGCGGACGGTCGAGCCAACAACGAGAAGTTTGAACGCCGCGGCATTCGCAACGTCGGCTTCTTCAAACTCGGCTGGGGGCTGGGCGACGTCGATCAAGCGCTGGCGGCAATCGGCACGCTGGCCGAATACAAATACAACTTAGAGAGCCGGGAGTACTTGGACGGCGTAGACCAAGGGCCGCCGCAGACCTCGATGGCGGCGCTTGGCGGCGTCGTGCTGGACGGCTTGGCTTATAGGTTTCCGATGCAAGTCGAATACGACTACCAAGTGCCGCTAGCCGGGACGAACGTGACAGTGGCTCAGACGGTCCAGCTTTTGACTCTCAAAGGCTATTATAAATTTTAGTCGGGAGAGAACGATGACCACCGCGCTGCCACGCTTGCTCCCACTGCTGCTAGCACTTTCCGGCTGCCATGACGGCGGCCAAAGTTCCGGCATTCCGCCCCTGCCCGCGGATTTGACGCCGGCCGACGCCAACCCTGCGAGCAGAAGTTCACAAACCCTTTGGGACGATCTTGCCGGCGAGCTCGGGATTGGCAGCAACCAAGCCTCGACCCCGGCGGCGCTCGCCGGTCAGTTGGCGACGCCCTCGAGCTTCCTCACCGCGGACCGCGCCGCCGACTACGCGGCGTTGCTCGGCAACGTCGCGAAAGCTTACGGCAGCACCGCTTACGCGACGCGCTGCGCTACCATCGACGGGCTGACGGCGCTCGGGCCCGCCAAGACCGTCGACCCGGTAGCCGGGACGGCCCAGGACTTTCCCGGCGCCAACCTCTACCTGATGCGCTACCACCTACAGGCCGATGCCACGGGGAAAGCCGAAGACCAAACACGTTCTGGTTTAGTAGTCATTCCCGCGGCCGGGGCAGGCACGAGCGTCATCGCTGCCTATGCGCACGGCGGGGATTTTGGCTTGGGCTACCCCGAAGTCGCCGCGGCGTTCGGCGCTTTTCAAGCCAACCACGTCATCGTCGCGCCGACTTACCCGGGCGAGGCGCTTTGCAAAGTTGCCACCGACTCCGAAGCCCGCGACTGCGACGACGCCGGCCCGCTGGTGCCGGCGAGTGGCCAGGCGCTCGCCTACGATACCGACGTCGACGAGTTGCTCGGCATGTATGACTGCGTGACGCGGGCCAGCATCGGCAAGGCCGACGCGCCGATCAGCGACGCGGGCGGTTTAGACACCGGCAAGACCTTGGCGAAAGTCTTGACGCCGTTGGTGAAGCGTCACGGTACCGGCACTTTCGCCCAACAGCCTCAAGGCATCATCGTCGGCGCCTCGCGCGGGGGCCTCGTCGCCGAGCTGGCGCTGGCCAAGACCGGCGCGGCGCTGGCGGCTCTCGGTGCGGCGCCGAACGCTCTCGGGCCGGCCTACTTGGCGCCGTCCTACTTTAGCTGCGCGGCGATCATCTCGGCGCCGGCGAGCTTTGCCTTCGCCGAGTTCCGGCTCTTTCTCGAGCAATGGGTCAAGGGCCGCCTCGGCGACACGACCTTTGCCGGATTTCTTGGGATGAGTAGCCTTGCGGATCTCTTCGATCCTTACCGGGCAGGCGACGAGGACGCCGCGACCGCGGCGTTGAAAATCGTGCAGCGGGACGCCATGTTGACCAGCCCGTTGATCGTCGCGGCGCTGCGCGACTGGGCCAAGTTCACGCTCGGCACCGCCAACGGCGGCCAAGGGGCGTGGCTCAGGCTCCACGGAATCTATGACGGCGTCGTGCCCCTCAGCCAAGCGCAAGGCGACTTCAACGTGCTGCTTGGCGCCGCGTCCAATGCGGCCCTCGTCAACCCGGCGGATTCGAGCAAAGCCCCAGGCTTGGCGTTCACGCAGCGCGAGATCGACGCCAAAGCCGATTATCTGAGCGGCGGCAAACTCGAAAAAGGCCTTTCCCAGCACCTCGACAAGGCGTTCTTCGACGGTACGTCGCTCGTCAAAGGCGACTTCATCAGCCCAAAGGTCACCGGCCAGGCGCTTCCCGTGGCGGCGGCCGAGACGGCGGCGAACGGTATTGCGCAACAACTCTTCGGCGCCAGTCCGTCGGCAAATCAACTGGTCGCGGCGCGCGCTTATCTTTTAAGCGGCGTGCTCCAGCCAAAGGTGCCGCCCACGCCTCAAGACGGCACCGATGCGGCGGGCAATGCGATCATCAATTTGGCGGAAGAACTGTCGCCGGCGCAAATCCTGGGGCTTTGGCGGCAGGGGAGCTGCGCGGCGGCCTTGCAGTAGAGGCGCGACTTACGGGTGTCGCATCAGCGATTGGTTGGAACAGCCGCTCTATAAGATTGCGACATAGCCATCGTCACAAACGCCGCGCGTTCATTGCCTTGATACTTTCTTAGAGCCTCTGTCTCGGAGCACCTTGATGTTTGCTACGCGCCTTCAAATGGGTCCCCTGCGTATGTCGAAAATGCGTGCAGAAGAGATTCGTTTCCGTCGCTGAACACTACCCTTTCCTCATCGGTCAAAACGTCGATGGTAAACGGGACTCCAGCGATCTCGAGGCGATCAATTACACCTTTTGTCACAATTTCGACGTGCGGACGGATAGCGGCAATCTCGGCTTTAAATGCATCAATTTGCTGGTGTGTGGACGTATCTGCAAATTCCGATGCGGCATTCTGCAAGTTGACTAGTTCGATAGAAAGGTTCTTTTCATCGTTTACTGCTGACGCCAGCGCTGTGTTTTTGGCATCAATCTCAACCAAAATTGCATTGTATTTTTCACTCGCATCGTCCAAATCGACGGTTGTTTCTTGAAGCTGGGCGTCATAAGTCATCTGAAGGTGAATTGACGGTTCGTCATTCGGATGGCTCTGAAGGTAACTATTGACGTTGGCGAGGACTTGTTCAATTTGAGCCTTCTTCGTGGATAGAGGCTGGAGTTTCACTTCGTCCATCGTAGCCGCTTGGTGTTTTAGCTCTTTTACAACTGCATCGCCTGAGGTCCCTTGGACCGAAATGAGACTATTCACGGCCGCGTCATGCTGTTGCAGTTTCACGGGATACTCGTGTTCCTGAAGATAATCAGATTTCGCTCCGGCAATTAAGTCGGACATATTCCTTTTTAAGGGCCCTTCACGCTTGGCGGTAGCGCCTTCGACAAGCGAAGAGGAAAAAAGGGCAAGAGGAATAATTTTTCCGGGATTACAATTGGCTGGAATAGCCACGACGCCGGTCGGGCAAGTAAATCGAGTCACGACTTCCTTACCGGCATTAGTCTTGACGTAAACATAGAGAGCTGTCCCGTTGACAAGGTCGTTAGTTCGACTCTGATCCGGTACTCGTAAGGCGCATCCGCTCAATAGTAGGCTGATGACGAGGATATTCCGCATCTTGTACCTCCTGGTCCGGACATTCAAAATCGACAGCGACTGCGGCATAT
>JAYWBY010000524.1:0-3895 GCA_043781115.1 Pseudomonadota bacterium | reverse complement strand
CCGGAAACTCTTCAAGCGCCAAGTTCAAGACGACAAGACCCTCTGGGGCGAGATCGCCGAGCTCTACCGGCGGATGAGCCGCTAGTCGGCCAGGGCGCGAAAGCGCCCCGGCCTCCTACAGCTCGGCAGAACGTCAGGCGTCGTGGCGCGCAAGGTACTCGCTCTTCAGGCGGTAGAGCGCCCAGACGCGTCTCTCCCCGTCATAAGCGAACCACTCGATTCCTTGGCTGGAACCCCGCGCCAAGAAGCCTGCGGCGAGGAGCCGCGTCCGGCTGATCAGCTTGACGACATTGCCGTAGAGCGACTCCAAGTAACGCTCGGAAATGCCCTCGCCCGACGAAACTCCGTAAATCTTCGCGACCACTTCCGGGCGCGTCAGTTGCATCGAGGGCGTTTCACTGAAGGCGCGAAAGAGCGCCAACGACAAGGGGCGTCTCGACAAGTCCAGCCGAGCGCCGTTGCAGATCACCGTCTGCCCGATGATATGAATCTTGGGGAGGAGCTCGGGCGCCCGGTCGGGGGCCCCTTCATACAAGCCTTCGGGTTCGTCGCCCTGGGTCCGCACGAGGTCGACGATGTAGGAGAAAAGGTCGGCCCGACGTTGCGTTTCTTCGTAACCGGAATGACGTAGGTCCATGCGTGACAGCTCCAGCATTCGGTGCCGTCTTCGCGGTGCGCGGTCCCCTAAAGACCACGGTAGCCCGCTTGGTGTCAAGCCGTCGGTCGGCCGCGGACCGTCCAAGCGCACCATGTCCGTTGGCGACGCGGATGCTGTAAAATAAGGGTCAAAAACGTTGACCGAAGTTGCTATTCGCCAGCGGCCGGCGTCGGCCAAATGCGTTTCCATCTGTGCGGATGCTTGTGGAAGACCAATATCTTCTTATCGAGTTCTTCGTCGAGCGCCTTGGCAAGTTTAGACGGTCTGACGCCGCGCGGCATGAGCACGCAGAGACTCATCTCTTTGAATTTGATCGGATAGGAGTCCCAGTGCGCGGCGTTGAAATCGCTGAGGCCCGTTTCCTTCAGCAGGATCGTCCTGACCTGCATCGGAATCTTCAAGATCGCGCGAACATCGGCGTCGTTGATCTGGAAGAGCTCGAAGCCGATGCGCTCGGCGAGTTCCTTGAGCTTGAACGGCTTGACCACGAAACCGTCGCAGCCAAGGCGCAGGGCATCGCGGACCGTTTCCTCGTCCCTCCGCGCGGAAACCATGATGATGCGCATGTCCTTCTGCCGGTCGTCGGACTTGACCATTTCGAGCAGCTTGAAACCGTCGACCCGAGGCAAATTGACGTCGAGCAGCATGATGTCCGCGAATTCGGACGAAAGGAAGGCCAGGCATTCGGCGGCGCTTTTCACGGCGATGACTTCATAGCCCTGGTCTGCGAGAAACGTCGAGCAAATTTGCAGAATCTCTTCCTCATCGTCGACGACGAGAACTCGTTTCCTCATTTGTGCTGCTGCTTCGCCCACGCCGTCCCTCCTTTAGCTCGACACCCCCGTCGCCGCGGCCGTCGTTATGACGTTGCCGAAGGCGTCAAAGACGCACGCCCTGTAGGAATAAATCCCGCCGCCGCCACCAGCGGTCGGGTCGTCAAAGTTGATCTCGCCCGTCACTGGAGAAAATGATTGGATGAAGTTGCCATCGGTGCCGTCACACTCGGCGTTGGGCGCGGCAGGTCCCCCTTTCCGATATAGGTCGACCTCGGAGTAGCGCGTCACGTCGGCCGGAGGAACAAGCCTCAGGTCGATGTGACCCGTGCCGCCGCTGCCTGTACTTGCCGCGAATGTCGCGATCGTCGGCGCCACCGGAGGCTGGCTGAGGCAATAGATGCTGTATTCGTTAGCGTGGTCGTCGCAGGCCACCGACTGCTTGTCGAGCCAAGCGGTGACATCGTTTAGGTCGCCAACCCACGCGGTGCCCGCCGCCTTCACCGTCCAATTGTTGCAAAAGTCGGCCGTCATGACTCGAAGTCCGGAACCGTTCGTTCCAGAAAGCGCGAAATCTGCGGCCGGGATTCCGCCGACTTCGGTATCGACCGGATTTTGGAGCGTGCCGCCCCAAAACTCCGCCATTTCGTCCGCGTAGGTCGAGAGCTGACCGGGCGCGCCGACCTTGCCGATGACGACGACGCGGTTTCTCGCGGCATGGTTGCTGTCCGAAAGCACGGCGCGCCAACGGGTTTCGCTCGAAACGGTGGCCAGACCGCCCGTCGCTGCTTGGGCGCAAATGAAGTCCGCGCGCGCCAATCCGGTACCGCCACCCGCAGGCATGCCGCTCAGGTCACCGGGATAGCCTTGAGCCGTAGCGAACAGGATGTGCTCCTTGCTTTGCACGCCCGCCGCCGAGTCGCTCGAAGTGGTATTGCCGGCGCGGTCCTCGATGCAAACCAGATAGCCGAAAACCGCGCCTGCCTCACCCGTGTCGTCCCAGAACGTGTCTGGATCGGGAAAAGTCGGCGAAGTGTACTTTTTGGCGACGATGCCGTCGGCGCAGTCGGTCGGAACGGCGTTCCGCTTGCGGCGAACGGTGACGGTCGCGTAATCAGCGAGGGCGCCAGCGGAGTTAGGAAAGTCGATGATGAGTTTATTGGTTCCTATAGTCGCGCCGACGGCCGTGTGGCCAGCGACCACTGTAAGCCCCTGCAGCGCGGAAGGAGGATCGACATCGAGCGTCGGGGCCGGGCTATTGGGCGAGGCACCGGTCGTGCCGCCGCTCGTCGTGCCGCCGGTCGTGCCGCGCGCATCACCCGAGGGCGTCGTCGTGTCCGTCCTCGGTTCTTCGCCGGGACTCTCTTCACCAGATGTCGACTCGACGGTGGCCTCGGCCGCGTTGTGCGGAGAGCGGGCGTCCACCGTCGCTTTGTCCCAGCGATTGAAGACGCTACTGCAGCCCAGGCAAAGCCACGGCAGAAGCAACGGACCTAGAGCGCGGCGAACCATGGAATTCCTCGAAGTATTGGTTCTATGTGCATCTTCGGCGGTGCTCTAGAGAGCTTGAGTCGACGAGTTAACTAATTGATATTTTAAGATAAATAGCCAGGCAAACGTTCGCCGCCGCCAAACGTTGCGTAGATCATGGTTTGTGCCGAGGTCTAAAAGAAGAGCACTTCACTCGTCGGCTCGACGCCTTCTTGCTCTTCTTCCGGGGTCGTCGCTTGCGCTTTCAGTTTCGCGGCTGCCTCCGCCGCCTTTTTGGGGTCCGGCATCTTGGTCACCGTGCCCGTCTTGCCGACAGCGGTTGCCGGTTTTGTCGTCGCCTTGGCGGGCGCCGGCCCTTTGGTGCCGGAGAAGCCGGCGGCGTCGAGGCGAACGACGACGTCGTCCGCGAACGAACCGATCTGCTTCAGAGGTGCCAACGCCGCTTCGATTTCCTGACGCGTGACGTCTTGGAACTGCAAACTCATGATGATTTGATCGATGTTGTGCGCGACGCTTTCGGAGCTGACGACGGCGCTTTCGACCAGTTTCGAGAAGACCGCGGTCGAATCCTTCGCCGAGCCCATCAGGGACTGTACGGCGGAATCGACGGACTCCTTCTTGGCCTTTGTCTTCTGCAAGTTGTCCGTCAGCGAGTGCGAGATCTCGGCGACCGAGTCGTTGACCTTGCCGACGATCTGCGTGATGTCGCTCGAAGCTTGGTTGGTACGGTCCGAAAGCTTGCGGACCTCTTCGGCGACGACGCTGAAGCCGCGGCCGTGCTCTCCGGCCCGGGCCGCCTCGATGGCAGCGTTGAGGGCCAAGAGGTTGGTTTGGTCGGAGATGTACTGGATGTCCTCGGTGATCTTGTTGATGGTCGCCGTGTTCTCCAAGATCATTTCGATCGATTTGGAGTATTCGACGTTCAAGCGGCTGTTCTCTTCGAGCATCTCAGTCATCTCTTTCAAGAGCTGGA
>JAYWBY010000523.1:0-3897 GCA_043781115.1 Pseudomonadota bacterium | reverse complement strand
TTGGATGTGGACTTCATAGTTGACGGGAATGCCGAGCACGGTTTGGCTGCCGGTTTTTTTGATCGAGAGTCCACGCATCGCGGCGCTCAAGACTTCAGCTTCGGGGTGGTCGAAGTCGACGTCGCCGCATTGCGCGAGCACGTCGTCCAAAGTTTCGCCTCCGTCGCCGTCGGTCTCTTCGAAGGTGCCGTCGGCGGCATCGGTGCCCGCCGCCACGTCCGTCGCGGTACCCGTGCCGCCGGATCTTTCGGCGACGGCGCCGTCGTCGGGTCCAGAGCCGCCGTCACCGGCGTCGGCCGAGTCGCTGGCGTCGCCGCTGGCCGGCAAGGCGTTTTCCGCGCCCGATTGAATGCTCGGCCGACGCGTCGGGGCGGACGACCCACAAGCCGTGAGCCCGGCGAAGACCAATACCGAAAAAAATAGGCTGGCGGGCAAGTACCTCACGGAAATCCTCCAAGGCGACGAAATCGCCGAGGGAGGACTCGGAGGCTTTTGCGTTTCACTTTAGATTTAAGCAAGATCTGCCGTTATGTCCCGGCAGATCAATGAGTTACTGAGAGTGCCTGACCCCATCTTCCTCGGCGGGAGGACTAAGGGGATGGGTCGATGTCGAATTTCAGCTCTTCGCCGGCGAGAGAGATGCGGACGGTGCCGCCGCCGCTCAGCTTGCCGAAGAGGAGTTCGTCGGCGAGCGGTTTCTTGATCCGGTCTTGGATCAAGCGAGCCAAGGGGCGCGCGCCGTACGACGGGTCGTAGCCTTTGCGGGCAAGGTAGCGGCGCGCTTCGTCGGTGATCTCGAGCGCGACTTTTTGCTTCACGAGACGCGTCCGGAGCTCGCCGAGGAACTTGTCGACGACGAGGACTATGACGTCCTCCGTCAAAGGCGCGAACGAGATGACGGCGTCCAGGCGGTTGCGGAATTCCGGCGAGAACATGTCCTTCACGGCCTGGCTTTCGGCGGCGTTGACGCCAGGAGCGCGACCGAAGCCGATCGACCCGGAAAGCAGCTCGCGAGCCCCGGCGTTGGTCGTCATGATGATGACGACGTTGCGGAAGTCGGTGACCCGGCCGTTGGCGTCGGTCAGCGTACCGTGGTCCATGACCTGCAGCAGGATGTTTTGGATTTCGGGATGCGCCTTCTCGATCTCGTCGAGGAGCAAGACGGCGTGCGGGGTCTTCGTCACCGCCTCCGTCAGCAAGCCGCCTTGGTCGAATCCGACGTAGCCCGGAGGCGCGCCGATCAGGCGGGACACCGTGTGGCGTTCCATGTATTCGCTCATGTCGTAGCGCAAGAACTCGATGCCCATGATTTTGGCGAGCTGCTTCGCCACCTCGGTCTTGCCGACGCCGGTGGGGCCGGCGAACATGAAGCTACCGATCGGTTTCTCTTCTTCCCTGAGGCCAGACCGCGACATTTTGATGGACGTGGCCAGAGCGTCGAGGGCCAGGTCTTGGCCGAAGACGACGGCCTTCAACTGCGGACCGAGGTCCTTCAGGCTTTGACGGTCGGTCGAGCTGACTTTCTGGGCCGGGATGCGGGCCATCTTGGCGACGATCAACTGCACGTCGAGGGCCGTGACCTTCGGCTTTTTCTCGGCATTGCCCTTCTTGGGCTTCAAAGCATAGAACGCGCCGACTTCGTCGATGACGTCAATGGCGGTGTCAGGCAGTCGACGATCGCCGCGCAAATGCCGGGCCGCGAGTTCGGCGGCCGAGCGCAACGACTCGTTCGTGTAAGTGACGCCGTGATGCTCTTCGTACTTGCCCTTCAAGCCTTTCAGGATCTTGACGGTGTCTTCCACCGACGGCTCGTCGACGTCTATCTTCTGGAAACGGCGCGCCAAGGCGTGGTCGTTCTTAAAGTGCGTCCGGTATTCTTTGTAGGTCGTCGAGCCGAGGCAGCGGAGCTGTCCGGAAGACAGCGCCGGCTTCAGCAAGTTCGACGCGTCGAGAGCGCCGCCGGAAACCGACCCGGCACCGATCACCGTGTGGATCTCGTCGATGAAGAGAATGGCGTTGTCGTGTTTGAAGATGGCTTTGAGCAGGTCCTTCAGCCGTTGCTCGAAGTCGCCGCGAAAACGCGATCCAGCGATGAGCGTGCCCATGTCGAGGGAGAAGATCTCGGCCGTCTTCAATTGGTCCGGCACGTCGCCTTCGACGATCTTCAGGGCGAGGCCCTCGGCGATCGCCGTTTTGCCGACGCCGGCGTCGCCGACGTAGAGCGGGTTGTTCTTCCGGCGGCGGCAGAGCACCTGGATCGTGCGCTCGATTTCGGCGTCGCGACCGATCAAGGGGTCGATCTTGCCGGCCTTGGCCCGGGCGTTGAGATTGACCGCATAGAGTTTCAGGGGGTCCTTGTCGCTGCGCTTCGAGGTCTTCCGTTCGCCGGTCTCGTCTTCCTCTTCGCCGGTGTCGCCCGCGTCGCCTTCTTCGCTTTCGTTCGGCGGCAAACTCTTCTGCCCCGTGTCGTCGCCGAAGGTCTGTTCGACGCCGGCCTTGACGATGCCGTGCGAAATGAAGTTCAAGATGTCAAAGCGCGTGACGTTTTGTTTCTTCAAGAAATAAACGGCGAACGACTCGCGCTCGGAGAAGAGCGAAACGAGGAGGTTGTCGCCGCGAATCTTCTCCTTGCCGGAGGCGCGGACGTGCTGCGCCGCACGTTGGATGACTCGTTGGAAGGCCAACGTCGGCTGCGGCATTTGCCCGGGCTTCAGCAGCTCCTCGGGGTAATTTTCCTTGAAGTAGTCCTCGAGCATCGCGCGCGTCGCATCCGTATTGCCTCCCGAGGCGCGCAGGGCTTTGGCCGCCGCCTCGTTAAAGAGCAGGGCGTAAAGCACGTGCTCGATCGTCACATACTCATGACCGCGCCGCGCCGCTTCGCTGACGGCGAGGTTTAGGCTGACTTCGAGTTCGGAGCTGATCATTGGCTGGCCTTTCGCTTATGCCCGCTCCATGGTGCATTGGAGCGGATGTTCATGCTCTCGGGCCGATTCGGTAACTAAAGCAACCTTGGTCTCGGCGATCTCGTAGGGGTAAATCCCACAGACCCCCATGCCTTTGTGATGCACGGCGAGCATGATTTCCGTCGCTTCGGCATGCGTCTTCGAGAAGAATCTCGTCAACACCTCGACGACGAACTCCATGGGAGTGTAGTCGTCGTTGTGTAAGAGAACCTTGAACAAGCTCGGCCTTACGGCGTCGGTGCGGCGCTCGGTGAGGAGTCCACCTTGCCGCTCGTTGCCTCCGGTCGGGTCGTCGTTGTCGTTGTCGTTTTCGTGTTCGGCCATGGGGCACCTTGACCAGCGTAATTTGCTGCCGATTAGAATTTTACTAGATTCCAATGGCTCTGGCTAAGGTATTAATTTTTAAGGCCCTACTGAATGCGGATGACGACGCGTCGGTTGGCCGCGCGCGCCTTCTTCAGCTCGTCGCCCTCGAGGCCAGCGTAAGCGACCTTTGGATGAGTGTGGGCAAAGGCTTGGACGGCCATGCGTTTTTCGCTCACGCCCCGGGCCTTGAACGAATCGAGCAGCGCGATCCCGCGAGCAGCGCTCAGATCCCAGTTCGAGTGATACTTGCCGGTGGTCATGGCGACGTCGTCTGTATGGCCTTCGAAGACCAGCTTGTACTCTCCAGGAGCCTTGGCGACGACGGCCATCACCTCCCCTACCACTTTGGCGTACTTGGGGTTGGGCTCGGCGGACCCGGAGTCGAAGAGCGTCGCATCCTTGAACTCGATGGCAACCCCGTCGACGCCGTACGTGACGTCGGCGACGGTTTCGAGCTTTTTCTGCTTGATGACCTTAGCCACCTTGTCGGTCAGCGTCTGGAGGTTCTCCGGCGACTTGTCGACTTTGGTGACGTTCTTCTTTATGGCGCTGTCCAAGTTGTCGTACT
>JAYWBY010000522.1:0-3900 GCA_043781115.1 Pseudomonadota bacterium | reverse complement strand
TATGCTGCAACCGATCCAACGTTCTCCCCTCGGGCGCGTCCTATTGCCGCTAGCCGTGCTTTTCTTCGGCGCTTGCGACAGACCGGAAGAAAGTCACGTCGACAATATCTTCGGCGCGGACCACCGTGTGACGGCGCCGCATGCCGCTCCCTATTCCGCGATTGGACGGCTCGACGTTGGCTGCACCGGGACTTTAGTCGGACAAAGATTGGTGCTGACGGCCGCCCATTGCGTCATCGACAACGCGACTGGTTCCGTCAAAGCCAACATCAATTTTTTCCGGCCCGACTTTCGCGACGGGCAGGCAGCCGAGGCCTTGTCCATCGATCGCCTGTGGGCGGGGACCGACAAACCCGAGGACAACCGGTTGTCCGACTGGGCGGTGCTCCACCTCGCATCTTCGCCACAAGCAACGTACGGCAAGTTAGGCGTCGCGACGCCGGCGATTGCGTCCAATTTGCCGTTCAGCACCAGCTTGGTCGGATACTCAGCCGATTTAGACACCGGCAAGAACCCCAGCGTTCACCAGGGCTGCGAAATCAAGGAAGTCGTAGACGGCAAGTTCTATCACGCTTGCGATGGTGCGGGCGGTGTCTCCGGCGGTCCGCTCATCAATCTAATCAATGGCAGCTGGTCGATCGTGGGCATAACCGTCAGCGAGTACCGGCAGGGCGCCGCGGGATCCGTGCATCGCGACGCGTACACGCGAGAGTATGCCAACGTCGCCGTGCCGGCAGACCGGTTTGCCGTTGCAGTCGGTCGCCTGCTCGAGTCGGCTGACGTCGGCTTGCCGGTGCCAGTTCTCGATGGCGTCATCGAGCGCGCCGCTCCGGGAGCGCAAAATCCGCAGCCGACCGTCCCGCATAGCGCTGCGGAGGTTCTCACTCTTGAAGAACTCGTAGCCAACGCCGAGGTGTTGACCCACGTCACCGAGGACCTGAATCTGGCGACGAGAGAGTTGGCGACCTTCGCTTCGTCGAGAGGGGTAGCGGAGTTGACCAACGCGTCGACGGCAGCGGTCACGGCCAGCGATGCCTTGGGGAATGTGACGACACAAGTGATCCTGAGCCGAGCGGGCCATGACTACGCAGCTCAATTATTCGCAAGCTACAAAGCCGAGAAAACGGCAGCACTGTGGCTTGATGCCTATGCCATTCCGAACGATTCTCCGGCGCAGCAGCGGTACGCCGCCCTGGTCAGACGCGTCGATTGGACCCTCGGCCAGTGGGAACATTACGTATTTGGGAACGCGCGGTAGGGCGGGTGCTCAGCCGCGAATTTTTACACCAAGGAGGATTTATGAAATTCGTCAAGATTCTGGCTCTCGCCACTGTGCTGGCTACCCCCGCGTTCGCGGCGGGCGTCAATGACCACACGGGCGGCGGCAACGCGGTCGAAGTCGCCCGCGCTTCCTACCGGACGGCCGACGACAGCGAGGCCTTGGCCAACCAAGCCCGCTTCTCTTGCGGCGGCTCGGGCTATCAACTGTCGGCGTCCGCCAACCGTTTGCATCTCGCCGTCAGCGACCTCTACCACGCGGCGCGTCGCGCTTCCGGTGGCGGCCGGAGTCCTCAAGACCATCGGGAAGGTGAATTCGGCCAATACATGCTCACTGTTGATAGCGCCTACCGTCAAGTGCAGCAGGACTATTCGTTCGCCCGTTGTGACTTTTCGGTCCAACGGCTGTATCAGGCGGTCCAATACGACTACAGCTACCTTGATCAAGTAGTCGACGGCCAGACTCTCTAAGAACGACCTGAATTTATCAAATAAAAAAAGGCATTTACATGAAGACCAAATTGTTCGTGACCAGCGTTCTGATCGCCATCTCCGGTGCGGCCTTCGCCCATGGCGGCGCGACTATGTTTACCCCTGAAGAATTCGGCGCCGTGACCAACGCCGCGATCACCCAATTTAAAACGGACAAGCCGACGTTGGTCGAGCATTTTTACGGGATTACCCTCACCCGCCTCGTCGAAGGCGAAGCAGAAGTTGGCTTGACGGTGAAAGTTTACGTCAAGCACGAAGACGGAGCCGCCCCCGTTTTGGAGAGCAAGTACACGTGCCACAAGCACGAGGCCAACGAGATCGAGTGCCATCCTCAGTAAGTTATTGCTGAAGGTAAACCTCACTGTTCGCGGGGCGTGAAGCTCCGCGAACTGTACTCAAACCTTACGCCGCATGAGACGTCGGAGCTCGTGGGGAGGCCGTCATGAATCGATCCATTTCAATCTGCTTCGCGGTGGGCATGGCGACGGCTTTTGCGTGCAGCCATCAAGCGAAAGAGAAGGCGCAGCGGAATCCGCCCGGGCCTGCCAGTCAGCCTCCAACGACCGACGGCGATGCGAACCCGGGTAATCCCGATGGTGCGTCCTCAGACGACTCGGCGGACGCCGCTGTTCCGACGACCGATGGGACGGACGGCAACGCCGGCAAGGAGCCAGGCAAGACACCGAAGAACGAACCCTCTCCGTATATAAAGACCGTCTCTCCCAATGCTGAGAGCGTGCAGAAAGATCTGATCGGACCCTATTGTGTGCCATGTCATCAAGGTCCTTCACCGGCAGGCAAACTGGCGCTGTCTGACGTCGCGCTGTTTGCCGACGGTGGTCTCCACGGCTATGTAGGGGCCCGCCCCATCACGCCGGGGTCGCCGTCAGCGAGCGTTCTGATCCAAGTTCTGACGACGCAGACTTCGAGACACCGGATGCCGCCAGTCGGAAATTCCCTTGGCATACCGGATGTCATGCCCTCGCAGCTCAAAGCGTTTCAAGATTGGATTGCCGTTATGCCGCCCCTTCCGGCGTCCGACGAGGGGGACGTCGATATCTCGATAGATAGCGACGCCCTCGATGGTGCCAAGGCGGCGATGGACGACGGCGGTTTTGGAAGCGACCCCGAGTAGCGGTTGGTTTAGAAGAGGCGATCAAGGGTCGGTTACCAGCTCTGGGGTCGCCAGCGACCCGTCTTCCATTTTCCGCGTGATGATTCCAGCGAAGACAGCGACGTTGAAGAGGCTAGGCAGCTCCCTTAGAGCCATGCCTTCCCGCCAACCGGCAGCGTCGATCTCGGGAATGAGCTCTTTCAGGCGAGCCAACCCTTTGGGTTGAAGTATCCCTTCGAGTTCGAACTCTTCGGGTGCGATGCCGCCGCGCGCCTGGCGTTCGATTTCTCGCTGCGGAATCTTGACGTCGAACTCCTTTTCGAGCCGAAAAATGATGTCGAGAAAGTCGATGGATTCGGCTCCGAGATCATTGATCAGATTCGACGTCGACTGGACTTCCGCTAGTTCGACGCACAGCGACTCGGCGATGACCTTTCGCACGCGCTCTTCGATTTCGGCGACGCCTGTCTGGTCCATGGTTGCTCCTTTGTTTCCCTTGGTCGCTGCAAATGACATGCCCGCCTAGGGCGAGCCATAGGCCGCAATTGGCGTCTATGAATCGCGCAGTCGCTGCACACAGGCGCGCTGGGGGATCGGTAAGTGCGCAATGCTCATCTGAATACTGGGCGAAGACCGTCGTGACTGCCGACAGAGGCGGGGGCGAAACGGCACATTTGCTTACCATTGAGATTTTGAAAGGCCGATAGGCTGGCATTCTAGCTTTCGGCCGGCCTCAGCCAGGTCCCCCGGAAACCATATAACTACTAGAATATACAGATAAATTGCAATGAACCTAAAGCTCGCTACGCGGCATGTCGAACTCACTTTGATCGTCCCAGTCGTGCCAACAAATGCTGAGTGAACGTTGGAGTTTAGAATGCGCTGCCTTGCCGTCGCCCTTTCTTTGCTCGCCTTAAGCTGCAATTCGAAGAGTAGCGACCACTCTCCGTCGTCGACTGACGAAGGTACGACGGGCGCCGTCAGCTCTACCGGTGGCGCCGCACGGGGAGCCGCCA
>JAYWBY010000521.1:0-3903 GCA_043781115.1 Pseudomonadota bacterium | reverse complement strand
CGACACGCTGCTTTTTCCGATCCTCTATGGCCACCTGGCGATCGCCATTTCGACGACCGGCCTTTGGACGTTCACCCTGTTCACGGCGCTCAAGGGCTTTCGCGGCGGTCCGGCGCGCCCGGGCTCGGAGAGCCTGCGCCACCGGCGCCTCGGGCGTGCGGCGGCGCTCTTCATGTACGCCACGGCGCTCTCCGGTTGGACGTTCTTTTGGGTGGCCTTCGTCGCTTAGTGCGACGTGACCTTCATCTGGCAATAGTCGATGTAGAAGATGTCGCCGTTGCCGTCGACGTTGCCGGTGATCTCGATTCCGAAATTGCCGGCGTTGATTTCGGCCGCCGTCCAGGTCGTCCCCCACAAGTCGGTCGGACTACCCATGACCGAGCTGAGACCGACGGCAATGGGCACGGCGGCGGAGCGAGGCGCTCCGCCGGGCGTCCCGGCTTTCACCAAACGAACGTCGGCATTGGCGAAGGGCGCGATGTTGGTGGAGTTGTCCCGCCACCGGCATTGAACTTCAATGCCGTCGATGGTGCCGGCCACATGCGCTCCAGCGCCGCTGAAGTAGCCAAAAAGACGGAGGCCGGCCCACGTGTCGTCATCAGAAGTCGAGCAGCCGCTGCCGGTATTTGCAGACGCGCCGTTGTCGGCGTCGGTCAAAACATTGGGCAGGGAGAACGAGGACCATGTGCCGTCGCCGCTGTAGCAAGGGTTGACCGGAATGGCACCGACGGACGCCGCGATCGTGCTGGTGCGCGGGCCGCCGACGTCGATGCGAGTCACTGCGAAATCGTTGTTGCCAGGAGCGTTGAGCGTCTCGCCAGCGACGTAGTAATTCCCGGTGGCGTCTAAGGCCAGCGCCCGGGCTTTGTCGTTGCCGGAGCTGATCGCGACAGTCTGATAGCCGGCGCTGTTGAAAGTCGTGTCGAGGGCGCCGGTGTTTAGATACCGCAACACGATAAAATCGTCGTCGCCACCGCTGGCCTGGGTTTCGCCTGCGACGACTATCTTGCCGTCGCCACCTTGTATGACCACGGCGTTGGCCGCGTCTGAACCGGCGCTTATAGAGGTTACGACGATGCCACTGCTGTTGAATGTGGTGTCCAAGGCGCCCGTGGTGGTGAAGCGCGCCAGGGCAATTGACGTATCGGCGCTCTTCGCCGATTTGCCGACCGCGACGACCTTGCCGTCGGACTGCAACGCCAAACCGTGGATTTCTGAAGCGCCAGCTCCAATCAGTGTTTCGGCGATTCCGTCCGTGTCGTAAGTTGTGTCGATGACACCCACCGAGGTGAAGCGCACGATGGAGAATAGATTCATTCCGCCACTCTTGCCTTTGCCTCCGACTAAAATCTTGCCGTCTTTTTGGATGGCGACCGCATAAGGAATCGAGTCGAACCCGCCCCAGCTCGCCACGGCGATTCCTCCCGTGCCGAAGCCCGAATCCATCGTGCCGTTCACACTCAGGCGGGCGACGCAAAAGTTGTTGTTGGCGCCCTGTCCTGCCTGCACACCGGCGGCAATGATCTTGTCGTCGCTTTGCACGGCCACGGCGTTGAAATTTTTGCAAGAATTCACGAGCACTTCGCCATTTGATCCGTAGCCGGCGTCGGGAACGCCGGCCGCCGAAAAACGAACGATGTTACCGGCGCCGTCGTGCGCTCCGACGACGACCAGTTTTCCGTCGCTTTGCATGGCGAGCGCCTTGCCCTCTTCGTCCTCATTGTGGACGCCGTAGTGAACCTTACCGCTATTATCGGTCGCGAAGGACGAGTCGAGAGCCGCGCCCGTAGTCAACCTCGCCAGAGCAAAATCGAATGAACCTCCGACGCTTTCGATGGCGCTTCCCGCTACTACAATTTTGCCGTCGCTTTGGACGACTACGCCGGATGGTACCTCGTCCTTGTTATTCGAACCATTAAGGCCGTTAATGATGACCGGAAAGGAGCTTGACGACGGCACGGCGCTAGCCTCCGCCGTGGCATTTGTCGTGCCGCCGGCGTTGACCGCCGTCACCATGAAGAAGTAAGGCGTGCCGTTGTTGAGTCCCGTGACGGTCGCCGGGCTCGTCGCGGCCGTCGACACCGTAGTCGCATAATTGCCGGTGCCGACGCCATATTTGAGCGTATAGGACGCGGCGCCGGACGATGCCGTCCAGGTGACGATGCTTTGCCCGTTCCCAGACGTGGCGCTCGAAATCGTGAAGGCGCCCGGCAGGGTCAGGGTCGTTTGATTTACGTTCACACCCGCTGAGGACAAGGTTGCCGCCGCATCAAGGGCGCAAACTCGGAAGGTATAAAGGGTCGAGGGAGCCAAGGCAGTAACGACTTTGGTCGTCGTCCCGGCCGACAAAACTGTACCCGCGGCGCAATTGGCCGGCGGCGTCAAACCAGTGACGTAGGCGATCTTATAACTCGCGGTCGTACCGCCACCCGACGTCCAGTTGAGCGTGATCTGCGTCGCCGAGTCTGCAGTGGCGCCGAGGCCGGAGACGTCGGGCGGCGCGACCGGCGGGTCCGGGAAGTCGACGAGAAAGTCAAAAGAGCCGTTGCCAGTGGCCGACGTCTTGTTGGCGGCGCCGTTCGTGGCGTCGACGCAAACGAAGTACGTGCCCTCGCTCAAAGCCTGGCTCGGGCGGTAGGTCGCGACAGCTAAGGCGGTGACTGAGGTCACTGGCGCCGAACAGTCGGCATGTGTGCTGATCTTGAGATCGTACTTCACCGATGGGTCGACGGTCCGCGCGGCGTCGCTCCAAACGATAGTCGGTCGACCGTCCGTCGAGACGGCATGATTTGTGGACGTGAAAGTGAAGGCGGCAGGCGTCGCGGGCGCGACCGTCAAATGCAACGGTTCGCCGGTCGATTCGAGGTGTCCGCCTTCGATCTTGGCGACGACTTTGACGCAGTAGCTGCCGGCGGCGAGCGGCGGCGCGATGGCAGCGGAGGTCGACGCGGCGTCTTGCTGCTGCACTAGCGTCGTGCAGTCAGCCTGATAGACTTGAATGGCGTAGGTCGGATTGGCACCCACCGGCGCCTCGGTCCAGGTGACAGTCGGCGTCGAAGTCGTGCCGTTCGCCGCCGTTGCGCTGACGGTCAGCGGCGGCCGACTTTGAAGAATCACGATGGAAACGTAGTCGCCGATCAGCAAATAGACTTTCGGCGCGACGATCGAGACGTCGGCCGCGTCGAGCTGAAGCATCGTGCCGTCGTCCTTGCGAACGTAAACGGAGATCGTTTCCGGGTGGCTCAAGTCGATACCGGCCAAGGACGCGTCCGGGACGCTGATGCGAATTTTAGCGGTCAGTGGTTTGTCGCCCGAGATCATGAACGGGAACGTCTTGGCCTCGTCGATCTCAACGGCGATTTTGGCGTCGGGATCGATGCCGTTCGGTGCTTGAATCGTGAAGCCCTTGAGTGGGCCGAAGTCCGTCGACACCGTGTTGAGACCGCCGAGGTCGACGGTGCTCACTTCGAAGTGGCCATTGTCCTTCGGAGTCGCTGGAGTTGGTTCGGTGGAGGTCGAAGGGTCGGTCGCAACGTCCGTGGCAGTTGCGGTCGCCGGCACGGAGGCGCCGGATGTCTCTTTGGTGTGAAGCTTCGCCGAGCAGCCGGCCAAAACCAGGAACGCGACCATCCCTTGGGCCCGAAGAAGCCGAATCAATGGTGCGTCAGAATCGATGGACCACCCATGTTGGTAACGGGTTTCTTAATGAATCGGAACTCACGGAAACGACTTGAGGAAAAATTGAACTATTGGCGAAATTCGAGGATAGCGACGTAGGGATGGCGCTCCAGCGGCAAAATCCGCTATGATTTTAGGACCTCTCAACCCTAGGGGTCTGCTTGGACCGCGCCGTTCCGTGGCAATTTTGGATCGACGTCGGGGGCACTTTCACCGATTGCCTGG
>JAYWBY010000520.1:0-3910 GCA_043781115.1 Pseudomonadota bacterium | reverse complement strand
GCCGGAACGAAGGATTTGCATAAATTCCTTTCGTGACCTTGGACATCATAGCTGGGACTTCTACTTAATCGGCCGATTGGACGCGTTTATTGACGATTTTTTCGAGTTCGGTGAAATTCCAATGAAAATGCGCGATTACCTTGGGTTTTCCGCCGGCATTTCCGACTCGCTAAATTTTTGGGTCGAATCAACCGAAGAGGGATCATGACCATGTATCTACGACTCAGCCTCGCCTTTGGCCTCGGCCTCTCCGCCGTGGGTTGCAGCAGTTCGTCGAGCGAGGCTCCCGCGCCGTCGCCGCCGTCCAGCGCCAAGAGTAAACAAACCAGCACGGAAACCTCCTGCGCCAAAACGTCGAAGTCCCTCGACCTCGTCGCCGCCAAAGTCACTTACGAAGACCTCAAGGACATGGTGGAAACCAGCTGCGCGACTTGCCACGGCCAGGGCGGCCAGCGGCCGATTTTGACGACCTTCGACCAAGTCAAGGAAGTCGACGAGAAGTTCGCCTTGGTCGTCGCCGACCTGTCGATGCCGCCGCGCGCATCCCTCGAAAAGGCCGACGTCGACCGAGTCGCAAAATGGGCCGAGGGTGGTTTCTTGAAGGATCCATCGGACAAAGGCGCGCCCAAAAAAGTCAAAGCCGCCAAAGGTGACGACACCTCGAGCGACTCGGATCTTTGCCAATAGCGACTTGGCTTATTTGTGCTTGGAAGGCTGCTTGGACGTCGAGTCGCCCGGGGCGGCTTCTTCGCTCGAGCCTTCCGACGACATCTTCTTCAACTCGGACATCAGGCGGTTGATCTTCTCGAGGCTCGAGCGGATGCGCGTCAAGCGGTCGCCGAAGTCGGCCGATTCCGGGCCCTTCATATGCGGGCTGCCGGTGACTTTGCCGGTCAGGTGACTGACGTAGAGCGGCTCGCGGCCGCGACCGAATTCCTCGGCGACTTCCTTTTTCTTGCGGAAGCTCGCGAGATCGACCAATTGCCCACTACCCGACCCATCTTTGCCGTTCTTGTCAGACATCTTCAACACCCACCTTCAGCGACAGATTCAACGTTAGAAACTCAGCAGACAACAAGAGAGAGCAGCACAGAAATGAAGCTTTGAGAAAAGAGATACAGGGAAGGACTCATCCGGAAGGTCTAAAAACCCGCAGGCTATCAATAAAAGCGCCGGCCTGGGAGACCGGCGCCTGATCAGACTTTATTGCTTGATGCGATAAGAGCGGAGGACCGACTTATTGGCATTGGCGCGTTCTTTGGCGACGCGTTCGGCGTTCTTGGCGTTGCGGGTCATGACGTCGTCAAAAGACTCTTCGTCCTTCTTTTCGTCGCCTGAACTAGCGGCTTGCGCGGCAGCATCGGTCTTCTTTTGGAAGAGGGAGACCACGTTCGTCTTCGGGGTGTCTTGACCAAGCATCTTCAGAACCTCCAGTGTCATCAGCCAGCAGCAACCAACTACCCGAGGGGGTACTAACCTGACTCTTTGTGTTGCAAGTCCCTTGCCACGGGGACCTCGTCAGGAGCAATGTCGGTCGCTACAGCTTTCTTCTATCATCACTGGCAGTTACATACCACCAGTACCCTCGGTAAAGGATCGGGATTGGAACCCGAGACAGCAAGTCTTAGAACATCCGCCTAAGATATAGACACGAGCAGCATCAGCCTCAAACCGCGGCGAATATACATCAATCTATGAGTCATTTCTAAGAGATTCGAAATTCCTAAACAATGATTTATACTTTGGGCTCTCTGAAGAAACGCTAAGGATGGCGATGCCAACCCCAGAAAGTCTCCGCCGAAGCGATCGCGACAGGCTTAAATCCCTGTTTTATTCGGAGTTTGATGCCTCCGCGGCGAGCCGTCTCCTAGGCCTGTCGAAAACCGACCTCGAACGGAAGGCCCAGTACCTCGGCTCGGGCGCCCATTTCGAGGCTTTCCGCGTCGGAGGCTTGGTTTTGAAGAGGTCGCTGCCGGACGCCGCCCCAAGGGAGGCCATGCGCCTGCGCAATCTGGCCCGGGCCTTGGCCTTGGCCAAGAGCGTGGAAGGGCTGATGCCGCCCTTCGAGACGGTGCCCGTGGACCAGGGGATCGCCCTCGTGATGCCCTATGGCGACCGGCCCATGACTGAGGCCGGGGCACATTGGCTGCCGTTGGCCGACCGCCTGCCTGAGCTGGCCAAAGCCCTTGCTGCCGTAGGCCTCCAGCTGGACGATGTCGCCCAATGCCGGTCCCGCGACGGTGTCCCGTTCCTCGTCGACCTCTCGGATCTCGTTCGCCTCTAGCCTTTTTGATCGACGATGAGCCTTTGAAAGCCCTTCATCATCATCGGCAAGTTGGCCTTGGTGATCCCGTCGATGATCTTCTGCGGAACGAATCCCGAGAAAGCGACGTCGATCGAGTATACGGCCTTCGTCTTGCCGCCGCCCGCATCCGTCAATTTCCACGAGCCGATGCTCTGCTTCATGATGTTCGAGTCTTCGAGATCCCACCAAATTCTGGTTGGTTTCTCCTCAAACATATTTAGTGTGTAATAAAAGGTCTTCACCAGCTTCAAATCGTAGCGGACCTGGCAGACGGAGCCGGGTTTCTTCGCTTTGAGGACCTCGATCCCCGTCACGCCCGGCAGGTACTCGGGATATTTTTTGTACTGGTGAAGACCCTCGAAAACCGCGTCAATCGTGCCATCGAACAGCTGCTCAGTCGTCATCTCAGCCACCGATTGTCTCCTTTCCTTGTGTGCCGATATCTTATAAACTTACAGCAGGTAAGTATACGGTTGCGCGGTTCGTGCTGAGTTGAAGCTAACGGAAACGGCAATTCCTTTTGACGACGGAAGTGAGCCATGGGTGAACCGGATGTGACGATGAAGACCTTGGTCGAATTCATCGCCAAGGCGCTTGTCGATGAAGTTGATCGGATCGAAATCAGCGAAATCACGGGTAATCAGACCAACATCATCGAGTTGAAAGTCGCCAAGGAAGACATCGGCAAGGTCATCGGCCGCCAGGGTCGCACCGCCGACGCCATCCGCACCATATTGAACTGCGCGGCGGCGAAGCTGTCGAAGCGCTACATCCTCCAGATCATCGATGAGTAGGACTGAGCGGCCGTGAAGAACGCCGCTGGCGCCGTGCTGGTCTGTGCCGTCGAAGGGACGGCGCTTACCGCTGATGAACGAGCCTTTTATTCGGACGTCGCGCCGTCCGGACTGACGCTTTTCGGTCGCAACGTGCCGGCCGAGCAAAGCGATGTCACGCTTTTGCTGCGCGAAATAGCGGCACTCAGCCCGTCGGGCCAGCCGCCGCTCGTCGTCGCCATCGATCAAGAGGGTGGCAGGGTCGCACGCCTGAAGGCCCCGTTTCCGAGTCCAGGGGCGGCGATGACCTGGGCAGGAGGGCGTTTTGACGCCGAAGCTCTGGATGAAATCCGGTCCATTGGGGCTGCCATGGGCACGCGCCTGATGGAGCTCGGCATCAACGTCGACTTCGCGCCCGTCCTCGACATCTTGACGGAGCCGACCAACGCTGCAATCGGCGATCGGGCCTTCGGCTCCGCCGTCGAACCGGTCGTTCAACGCGCCAAGGCCTTCATGGCCGGGCTGCAGACGAGCGGGGTGAAGGGGTGCCTGAAGCATTTTCCCGGGCAAGGGGACGCCAAGGTCGACACCCACGCCGGCAAGGCCGTCGTCGACCTGTCGGTGAAGGTCTTGCATGACCGGGAGCTCGTGCCCTTTCGGGCCCTCCTTCCGCAAGCCGAAATGGTCATGATCTCCCACTGCATCTATCCGGCCCTCGACTCGCAGGAGGCCAGCCGCTCGGCCCGCGTCATGGGTGGGCTCTTGCGCGGCGAAATGGGCTTTCAAGGCGTCATCGTCAGCGATGACATGAACATGGGCGCCCTGCCGCAGG
>JAYWBY010000519.1:0-3911 GCA_043781115.1 Pseudomonadota bacterium | reverse complement strand
AAGCCAGGGCGAATCCGGGGAGGGCGTAACGGGACAAGCTCGACATGATGGAACTCCGCAACAGCATTAGGTAAATCAGCAACAACAGGACGTCAATGGAACTTGGACCCCAGGACGTCGCCATTGGCGGAGGCCCGAGGATTCTTAATATATACAACACCATTTTAATGAAATCAATTTATTTTTAATAGAATATCTATACAATATTTAATACCTTGATTTGACTGCCTATGTCAGCTATCAAAAAATCATGAGCCAAACAAATAGCCATCCGAGCGTCGAGTTGCAGGACGGAGACCGCGTCGCCGTCCCCAATATTTATTGTATCGGACGCAATTACGCCGAGCACGCCGCGGAGCTCAACAACCCCGTGCCGGGCCAGCCCGTCGTGTTCCTGAAAGCCACGTCGTCGCTACGTCCTTTGGCCAGCGGCGACCTCGCTTTCGCTTCGGAGACTTTTCACCACGAGGCGGAAGTCGTCTTGCTGATCGGCGCCTTTGTCGAACGCGGGCAAACGGCGGGCTGGTCCGTGGTTCGCGCCCTGGCGCTTGGCCTCGACCTCACCCGCCGCGAAGTGCAGAACGAGCTGAAAGCCAAGAGCCTGCCGTGGACGACGTCGAAAAGCTTTGCCGGCGCGGCGTGCGTCTCTACGTTCGTGCCCCTTGAGCGCTTCAAGGATCCCGACGCCCTGCATTTCACCTTCAAGATCGGCGGCGAACAAAAGCAGGCCGGCGACACTCGGGACATGTTGTTCAAAGTGCCGCGCATCTTGACGCATTTGGCGAGCCACGGCCGCCTCATGCCGGGCGACCTCGTTTTCACCGGCACGCCGAAGGGCGTCGGGCCGATGAAGCGCGGCGACGCTTTCGAGTTGGCGTTCGTCGAGCCGGCCTTGGCTTTCGTCGGGCGCCTTTAACCGCGGAGGCGCGAAGGAAGATTTTTACCGCGGAGGGCGCGGAGACTATTAATGTCCCCTCCGCGAACTCCGCGCACTCCGCGGTAAAGACTCTCCGGGTCTCCGCGGTTACAATGACGAGGTCAGCGCCGCTGCGCCAAAGATCGCCTTCAAATCCTCATCGGTAAAGGTCAAGCCCGCGCCGAGGAAGTAATTCGTCTTTTTCGTGACCTTATCCGTCTTCGGGTCGGTGCGCGTCGGGTCGTCGACGCCGGCCATGGCGTAAAGGTGGTTGTAGAAGAGCACGCTGGCATAAGCCTTCAAGTGGGCGTTGCGGCGAATCGTCTTGTCTTGCGTGTCGAAGTCGAACGCTTCCAACGAGATCTTGAGGCGGTCGGCCATCAGGTAGAAGTCGGTCGCGACGCCGCCTGTGGTCTCGAAGAGGCCGAAGCGAGCGGCGACGAAGTACCAGCGTTTGGCGATCTGCAGGTTGAACCGGAGGCGCGCCTGCTTGGTGATGGTCTCTTTGGTGCGGGTCGTCGGTTTGCCGTCTTCCGTGTCCTTGCCGGGCTCGGTTTCGGTCGTCGTGTCGCGCTTCTCGCTCTTGCCGTCGGTCAAACCTACCAAGTAATAGCGATCCGGCCGCGTCTTGAACAGCATGTTGACGAAGAACTGCGAGCTGTTGTCGCGGCGGAATTCGCCGTGGGTGTCGACGTCGATCTGGAGCTTGGTGGCCGGGGCTATGACCTTCCTGATGTCCTTCAAGGCGCCTTCGAGCTCGGTCAACGTCGTGTCGTCGTTGACCAGCTTGCCGATCGAGCCTTCGCCCTTCTCGATCTTTTCGGAGATCAAATTGATGTTCTTCGCCGACCCCTTGACGTCCACCATAGTGTCGTCGAAGTTGGCGAGGATCCGGTCGATATGCTGCTTGTTCTCGTCGTCGAGCACTTCTTTGAGGTTCGCCGAGAAAGCGCGCAGGTCCTTGACCCCGCCGCGCACGTCGGTGACGATGTCCTGGAGATCGCCTTCGCGCTCGCCGATGACCTTACGCAAGGTCGCCGTGGTCGACCGGATGTCGCCGGTCAGGCTTTCGATGTTGTCGACGATGTTCCGGACGGAGTCCTCGCCTTTCTTCGTGCCGAGGACGTTGGCCAAGGTGTTGGTCACCTTCTTGACGTCCTTGGCGATGTCGCCGACCAAAGCGATCATCGTTTCCATGTCCATGGCGTCTTCGGATTGCGGGACGAAGCCCTTGTCTTCGACGTATTTGCCTTCGTCGGCGGGACGGATGATCTCCAAGTGCTTGTCGCCGAGGAAGCCGACGCTCCGAATTTCGATGCGCGAGCCGATCGGGATCTTCACCGCTTCGTCGACTTCGATGGTGACGCGGCTAGTGCCGCCCTCGAGCGACACGCTCTTCACCTTGCCGATCGAGACGCCGCTCGTCTTGACGTGGGTCTTCGAGACGATACCCGCGGCGTTCTTCAACACCGTGTAGTAGGTCCGGTACTCTTTGTTTTCGAAAACTTCCGGACTCAAGACGAAGAACATGTAGCCCAGGGTCACGAGAGCGACCAAGGCGAACAGTCCGACTTTGAATTCCGTCCCGAGGGACTTAAGCATGGCAAGGACCCTGACTCAAGCTACTGGTGAACGTCCCGGTTCCCTGACAAAGGTATCGGGTGACTGAGTGACGACTTTAGTGGGGAGGTAAGCATTCATGAACAGTGCAAACTCCGCGCCAGCAAAGCGCGTTAGAAAAACTCCATGGGGCCTTCGACTTTGCCGGCGAAGAACTGCCGGACGATGGGATCCTTGGTTTCTTTGAAGGCTTTTGGCGGACCCGCCAAGGCCAACTTGCCTTTGTATAAAAAAACGATGTTTTCCGCGGTCATCAGCGCGGCTTTCAAGTCGTGGGAGATGACAATCGACGTCATGTCCTTCTCGTCGTGGCCGACCTTCACGATCAGCTCGTCGATCATCTCGGAAACCAAGGGGTCCATGCCTGTCGTCGGCTCGTCGTAGAGAATGATCTTCGGGCGGGCTACCAAAGCCCGCGCCAACCCTACCCGCTTCTTCTCGCCGGTCGACAGCTCCGTCGGGTACTTGTGCTGGATGTTCGGCAGGCCGGCTTGGCTTAAGACCTCCTCGACGCGTTGCAGCATGTCCGGAAGCGGCATCTTAGTGTGCTCGCGCAGCGGGAAGATGACGTTCTCGCCGACGGTCATGCTGTCGAAGAGCGCCGCGTGTTGAAAGAGCATGCCGAAGTCCCGCCGGTACTTGCGCAGCTCCTCCACCGACAGATCGGTGATGTCGGCGCCGTCGACGACGATCCGGCCCTCGGTGGGCTTCAGCAGTCCCATGATGTGCTTGATCGTGACCGATTTACCTTCGCCCGACTTGCCGATGATGAACGTGATTTTGCCGCGCGGAATGTGCAAATCCAAGTGGTCGAGCACGGTGTGCTTGCCGAAGGTCTTGGTGACGTTTTTGAAGTCGATCATGCCGCTTACCAAACGATCTGGAAGTACGTGATGACGACGTCGACCGCGAGGATCGCGAGCAACGTCACGACGACCGAGTTGGTCGTCGCGATGCCGACGCCCTTGGCGCCGCCGGAGGCGCGGAGTCCGTAGCGACAGCAGATCGCCGCCATGAGGCCGGAAAAGACGAAAGACTTGCTGAGGCCGCGCCAAATGTCGCGGCCGCTGACGATGCGCGTGATTTTTTCGACGAATTGGCCTTCGTCGATGCCGAAGAGGTAGACGCCGGCGACGTACGAGCCGAGGACGCCGATGAATATGAATACGGCGCAGAGCATGGGGATGATGATGATCGACGCCAAAAAGCGCGGCACGACCAAGTAGCTGATCGGATCGACCGCCATGGCCTCCATCGCGTCGACCTGCTCGTTGACCTTCATCGTGGCGATCTCGGCCGTCATTGACGAGCCGGCGCGGCCGGTCAGCTACTTGGTCGTGCCGCGCTTTTTGGCGTCGATCATCATCATCCCCAT
>JAYWBY010000518.1:0-3914 GCA_043781115.1 Pseudomonadota bacterium | reverse complement strand
TGAATGGGCGTTAACCCCGAAAGGTAAGAAGTTGTGGTTGCTGACCCGTTTTGGAGTTCGGGGAAGGCGGAAGAGAGGCTAGCGCTTTGCGAGCTAGTCCTCAGCCACCGGGAGCGCTGGCTCCGGCATGTTCGCGCAGGCACTTTCATAAACTTGGGAGGTCCACGGGTTCAGCTCGTAGGACGTGAGCGGTGGCAATGCGAAAGTATTGCCATTGGGCCCGTGGAATTCAGACCACGTGATAGTAGCGTTGAACCGAGTAACGACCGGGGAGCGGCGCGTGGCGGAAAGAGGTAGCTTCAAGTGAGGATATCGGAACCGTACACAGTGACGGGTAACCCTGCTGGACCCAGTGTCAGCAAGGGGCGTGACCGGTCTCCAGGCGAACCGAGCGACAGGGCGATGATTTGAATGTCGACTTCGCATTCAAGCATCCGCATCGCAGTTGTGTGGTAAGCGTAAAACGCCCCACCTAGATGCCGAGCCCCACCCCGTGGTCTCCTAGAAACAGCATTCAAGAATCCCCCGCTCGAAAATCACGACGCCAAGTGCCGCAAGTCCGCGGCGCCAAAGCCGTGGCGATTTGTCCGGGCACGACAATCTAATCGGCATAAACCGCCGTTACAAAGTCGCCCCGATACTCAGCTGCACCTCGAACCCGACCGCGCCCTTATGGCGAAGCTCACGTTTCCAAGGCCCATCGTCATCGTTTTTCTTCAGGAAGACGGTCCGCGAATAGAGCGGCACCGTCAGCTGCGGGTTCAGCCCGACGACATAGCGCGCGCCAAACGGTCGTTCCACCCCAATGCCGCCGCGCAAGCCTAGGGCCAAAAGGCGCGATTCGACCCGGTGGGTAAGCGTTTGGTCCCCTTCAGCCGACGGTTGAGCCTCTTCAAAACGTACGACGGACCACGCTGCGTCGAGACCAACTCTAGGGCGCAGCCGGAAGTCTTGGCCGAGCGGGAACGTTTTCCAAGCGACGTCGGCCCAAATTCCATGGTCGGATACCCTCTCGACGTCGCTCACCACTGATGCAGTCCCTATCGGACCGACCGATCGCGTCGTCTGACCCGTCATATGGCGGAAACGGACTCCGACAAAAAAAATCATCGCGGCGTGAGGAACTTCCATTTCGGCGCCATAGCCATCAAAGGAGAGAGTCGTCGCTTTTTCACCGGTCCAAGACGGCTTCCCGTCTGGCGTACTCGCGTGTCGATAAACGAGGTACTGCCAGGTATAGGGTGGCCGAATCGTCGACACCTGAAAGAGCCGTAGCAATGCACCGAGCGGACGCTCTGGCGTCGCTTCCCTATCGCCGGACACTGCCGTCTTCAAAATCTCATCGTGGGCTGGCTTTGACGACCAATTGGGGGGACCAATCGGGTAAGGCGCCTCACGTTGTTTGAAGACGGCCATGCCAGGTTTAACCCGCGCTTTGGCGAGCAAACCGATTCTGAAACCAGAGGCTTCGGGTTTAAGCGATTCGACCTTGCCGCAACCGACTGCCGTCTCGCCGTCGTAAACGCAGAGAACCTCGCCACTCGTGATTCCGGCGTTCGCTCCGAGCGATGCGGCGACCCAGTCACTCTCGCCGAGAAACGTGACGCTGCCGGACGGGGCCGGCGCAATGCCGCCACTGGCAGTCGTTCCATAGATTAGGAACGAAGTCGTAAGGGCCAACAAACTTAAGCCGAAAGGGCCCGTTTTGCTTATGGCGTAAAAGCGCCTGCGTCCGTGCACTGACAGCCTCCGAAGATGATCATCTCTTTGCCTGTCCAAACCGCATTGTGACTGGTCCGGCCCGAAAGCGGCGACGGCGCAATCTCGCTCCACGACCCGCTGCCGCCATTCAATGCGAAGCTCCCGCCGTCATTTCTTGGCGACGGCTGCATGCTTGGCGCAAATCCTCCGTAAACAACCATTGCGCCACCTGTCCAAACCGCCGAATGCCCGTACCGGGGTGTCGGCGCACCTGAGCTGGCCATCGTGGTCCATGTATTGGTCGTCGGATCGTAAAGGGCACCGTCGCCGAAAGCCGCTGTCGGCAAGGTAAAAGTTCCGCCCGTTTGCCCGCCCCAAATCGCTAGTTTTTGCTCAGTCCACACTGCCGCATGGCGGGCACGCGCAGTCAGCGGCGATGGTGCCGTCGTGGTCCAAGTATTTTGAATGGGGTCAAAAACAGCCCCGTCGTTAAAATAGGTCCACGTGCCATTGATCAAAGCGGCACCGCCCCACATGATGAGCTTTGTCCCAGTCCAAATCAGGCTGTGCCCAACGCGCCCCTCTTGAGGCAAGTTGGTCGTCGCCTTAGCCGTCCAAATGCCGCCCACCCAATTGTCCAGCCCGAAGAAACTTAGGCCATCGGTGCCACCGAAAATATAAAATTGGTGCGTGTTGTCGGTCCATACGCCCGTCGCATTTTCTCTCGACCCCGTGTTGTCGATCTCTCGCGGTGTCCAGCTCGTTCCCGGTAGCATTGAGTTAAAGTCTTTCAATCGACTAAAAGTGCCGTCGACACCGCCAAAGACGAACAACTCAGCCCCGTCTGTCGCGTAAGCCATGCCGGCGCGAGCCGAAGGTGCACCGGTGGCGGGCAAAGTGGCCCAAGAATCGGACGTCGGGTTATAGTTCGCTCCGGTGTTAGTCACGCCTCCCCCGGGCAAAAGGTAACCACCGAAAACGATCATGCCGGCGCCGTTCCAGACAGCTGCTGCCCCGCTCCTCGAAGAAGGTGCGCCACTCTTGCTGATGAGGCGCCAGGTACCGCCAGGTTTGCTCGCGCCGCCACCATCGACAGCCGGCACCGTTGCCGTCGCTGTCGCGCCAGCGGAGAAGTCCGCCGGCAATCGCTGATTGACGCTGCATACCCGAAAAGCCCAAGACCCCGATGTCAGGTTGCCGACGGAGAAGCTCGTGGCCTGAGCAATGGTGGTCGAAGTAACGACAGTTCCGGTGGTGCAATCGACTGGGGGAGTGGATCCGCTGATGTAGGCCAGTTGAATTCCCCCAGAGTCGACAGCGTTCCACGCGATCTCTATTTCATTCGTGCCTTTGAGCGTGGCTGTCACTCCTTCTACTTCCGCCGGAACGCCCTTGTGTGACTCATAGCGAGCGGGGATCAAGGCGGCGTCCGCGATGTGCACTCCGACGAAGGTCGCATTTGACTCCTTTAGAGGGACTTCGAGATGGACACTCCCAGCGGTTGGCTTGGTGACCGCGACACTTTCGGCCGAAGTGACGCGATAGCATTCCTCGGTCGGTGAATGAGGTTGCGCGCACGTTAGAACGAAATAGTGCGACGCATCCGGGTCGACACCGGGAGAGTCGATTGAAACAGCGAGCGCGCCGACGAGGGTCGCGCGGTCGACCGCCGCGCCTTGAAAATCTCCTTCGAACTTCAATGGTTGATCGAGGATGTCGACCGGGGAAATATCAGGAAAGGCCGAATTGTCCGGCCCTAAACTGATAAGTATGTTGCCCGGCATAAAGGTAGCGGCTACCGCTGCCGAAGTACCGCCGAGCGTCAATACTCGGTCTCCGTTGGCAGCAGTCGTTAGCGAAGTTGACGTTGGTACTTCATTTTTATAATTCATCGGCGCGCAGCCCGCGCAGACTAGCGCCAAGCAGAGAATCAGATCGCATCGTTGAAAACGCACAATAGGCTCCGCGCGGCTCAGTTCAGGGACAAACGACGAATCCGGTCGCAATGAAGGCGGTCTCGCCCCCCTGCAAACGGACTGGCCACCACTTGAATCGATCTCCAGGATCGCTGCCGTCAACCGCCGGCCCGGTAATGACGATCGATGTTCGCTGCAGTCGATGGGTCACTAGGGATGTGCGACTCGGACTCTGCCGAGACCGGACCCCCCAGCTGTCGATCCGGCAGGTCCGGGGAAAGTTGCCCGACGGCGTCG
>JAYWBY010000517.1:0-10700 GCA_043781115.1 Pseudomonadota bacterium | reverse complement strand
GCGCTGGGTCTCGGCGACGACGAAATGCACGACCGGGCGTTCGATGCTGACGCGGTTGCCGCGACGGCCCGTGGCCTTGCTTTCGTGTTTTACGCTGGTCACTTTGCCTTTGCCGTGCACGGCCGTACTTTCAAAAGATAGGTAGTGATAGACGCTGTAAGCGAAGATCGCGGCGCAAATCACGCCGAATAGGACCTTGAGGCCCCAATGCTTCGGTTTCGACAAACTTTTGGCCAAGGCCAGAACCCGCGCGGAAGAAGCTAATGATTTGCCACTCCTACGTTCGTATCACCTATTCGGCCAAGGGTAAATAGAGCGGGCCAGGATGAGGTCCTAGATCGGCTTTTTTGGGAGTTTCCCAAAGCCTTGGACGGTCTCCTCCGGCTCATGGTCGCTATAGCTCGGGGCCTTCCCTCCGATAAGAAAGGCGTGGAAGCACTCAAGAAAATCCTAAGGCTAGGCCTTCAAGACCAAGCCCTGCGCATCAAGCTGCAGAGCGGCGCGCCCGTCGAGTTCCAGACCGAACAGGGAACGAAACAGGTGACCGCCGACACGGCCATCGACGCCGCGTATCTGCAGAAGATCTACGCCTTTCTCTTCCCGGCCGACAAGGCCGCGCTAGCGGCTTTACAGACAACCAAAGGCGTCTTGAACATCCCGAACGTCGGCAAGATCTTGCTGATCGCGCAACCTCAGGCGCCGGCGAGCCTCCGCCTCTACCCGCCGAACGGCCAAGCGCTGTTCGACAGCGACTGGACCAAGCTCGCCAGCCGCACCATCGCGCCCGAGCAGAACCCGCTGACGACGGCTTCCCCGCTCGCAATGCCCGTAGCGGCGCAACCGGCGCCAGCGCCCATGGCGAAGACCAAAGCCTCGTTCGGAATCGGCGGCTTCATCCCCGCGGGCTTGGCTGGGCACGCGACCGATGCGGCGGTCGCGGCATCGGACCTTCGCAACTCGCAACCTCCGCCGCGGACGACCGCCGCGCCAGTCGTCGCCCCCCAGTTCGGGATGGCGCCGGTCGCGCCGGTAATCGCGCCGCAGCCCATCGCGGCGATGCCGGCTTTCCCAGACCCCATTCCCGCTTTTCAGCCAATCGCCATCGATTATGGCGGCGGTGGTGCGCCCAGCGCGCCAGTTTCGATCGAGTTCGGCCCGAGCGGCCTCGACGGCGGGGACATCAGCGAAGGCACCAACGCCATCGACCCGATATTGACGAACATGGTGAAGCGCAAGGCGAGCGACCTGCACGCCACATGCGGCGAGCCACTTTGCATGCGCGTCGACGGCGACATCGTCCGCATCAACAACGAGGTGACGACACCCGAGCAAATGGAAGAGTACCTCCTGCCGATCATGCCGGCGCGCAACCGCAAGGAGTTCTCGGAAATCAGCGACACCGACTTCGCTTACGAGATCCGCGGCGTCGGCCGCTTCCGGGTGAACATCTTCCGTGACAAGAACGGCGTCGGCACGGTCATGCGCCACATCCCTTCGACGATCCTGACGGCCGAGCAGTTGAACCTGCCGCCGGCGATCACCAAATTTTGCAACCTCAGCAAAGGGCTGGTCCTGGTAACGGGGCCGACTGGCAGCGGTAAATCGACGACGCTCGCCGCCATGGTCGACTTAATCAACAAGAACCGCTCGGATCATATTCTAAGCATCGAGGACCCGATCGAATTCGTTCACACCCAGCAGAAGTGCTTGGTCAATCAACGCGAGGTTCACAAGCACACGGGCTCGTTCGCCCGGGCGCTGCGCGCCGCCCTCCGCGAAGACCCGGATATCGTGCTCATCGGCGAGATGCGGGACCTGGAGACCGTCGCCATCGCCATTGAAACGGCCGAAACGGGTCACTTGGTGTTCGGGACGCTGCACACCACCACCGCCGTGTCGACCATCGACCGGATTGTCGACCAGTTCCCGACCGACCGGCAGGAACAGATCCGCATGATGCTGTCGTCGTCGCTGAAAGGCGTCGTCGCCCAGACCCTTCTGAAGAAGAAGGCCGGCGGCCGCGTCGCTGCCCACGAGATCCTGGTCACCAACGACGCCGTCAGCGCCATGGTCCGGGAGGGCAAGAACCACATGATCCCCAACCACATGCAGTCGCAGAAGGCGGACGGCAACATCCTCCTCAACGAGTCGCTGTTCAAACTCGTGAAAGACAATGTCGTCGACGTCGAAGAAGCGATGCGCAAGTCGATCGACAAGACGACCTTCACCGAGATGCTGAAACGCGCCAACATCAAGACGACGAGTGACGGCGCGGCTCCCGCCAAACCCAGCGTTCCGAACAAGCAGTCGGCTTAAGCTCTATAGCCCCAGAGTTCCGGGGTTTGACGCAAGCAATGGAAGAGCGAATTGAACGGAGCGCCGGTCGCGCCGTAGTGCGCCCCCGGGTAGTCTCCGCTCCAGTTCCAGGTCGATGCGAAAATGTCGACATGGATCATCGGCGCGACCGCGAACTCTTTCAGGAAGTGCGCAGCGATGTTGCAGGCGCCGCCCATGCTGGCATGAGACGGCATTCGCCCCATGTTGGTCAGGTCGGCCGCGATACTTTTGTTGCCGACGAGGAACGGCAAGAACTCACCCCAGAAGGTGAACTCCTCACCCCAGGCCTTCCCGGCTTCGCGAAGACTTTGCTCGAACGCCGGCGAGGCGAAGTGCACGGCCGTGAAGAAGTTGGTGAACTGGCGGAGCGACGCCGTCGTCAGCGTCGCGCCGACGATCGTTAACGCCGGGTTCAAATACTTTTGCGCGTAATTTATGGCGTCGGCCAGGATCAACCGCCCCTCGGCGTCCGTATGCTCGATCAGCACGTCCTTGCCGGCGTAGGACTTGATGATGGCGCCTGGCTTCATGGACCGCTCGGCGATCAAATTCTCGCAGCACGGGATGACCACTGCCAACGGCCCGGGGTAACCCGACTCGACCAAGGCGGTGAACAGGTTGATCATCAACCCGGCGCCGCCCATGTCGTTTTTCATGCAATTGACGAAGCTTTCGTGCGGCTTCAAGTTGATGCCGCCGGTGTCGAAGGTGACGCCCTTGCCGACCAGCATCAGCGGCTTGTCGCCGGTCTTCACCTTGTGCGTCGCGATGTGGAGGCGCGAGGGCGAACGCTCGCTCGCTTGGCCGACCGCGAGCAAGAGGTTCATGCCAAGCTGAGTGAGGCGGTCGACGTCGTACGTCTCGAACTTGCACTGGCTTTTTTTGCAAAAGGCTTCGAGGCGCGATCCGAGCTCGAGCGAGGTCAAAGAGTCGGGGTTTTCGTTCACCCACGCCCGGAAGGTCAGCTGGCTCTTCAGACGAGCGGCGAAATACGGATCGGCATCCTTTAGACCCGCGGCGTCTGGCGACAGGATCTTGAGATAGGCCAAGAGGCTCCGCTCGTAGCGCGGCGACATTTGTTTGGTGAGGAGATCTTCGACCAGAGCAATTTCGGCGGCGCCCGCGCCCTTCTCCAAATAAACAACGAGCTTCTTCAGGTTGAACTGGCCGGCCACGACCGATGCCAGGCGTTGGGCGACCCAACGGCGCTCGAGCGCCGACACGCCCGCCTTCTGCCACTCGACGATGACGTAGGGACACGCCCCGTCGGCGAGGAAACCGACGTGATAAGTCATGTAGTGGTGGGTCTTGCCGAGGCTCTTCACGGAGCGCTGGGCCAGCTCTTGAACCCATGGAGCGCGCGCCTGCCCTGGCGCACCGAGCACGATCAAGAGCTCGTCGTCCTGCATTCGCGCCGCCGGACTCTCCGCATCGACCGGGATGATTTCCGGAATCATGCCGGTTGCCTCAAATGCCAGGCTTTTGGCTTCAGGAAGACGTCGATACCTAGGACCGAAAGGGTCGAGCCAATTCCCGAATGCCCGCGGCCGCTCCATGGGAGACGCGGGCTGACGCGATCACAGCAGTTCCAGTAGACCGAGCCGGAATTCATTTCGCCCAAGATCGCGTGGGCCTTGGCCTCGTCTTTCGTAAAGACGCCAGACGTCAGGCCGTAGGCGGTGTCGTTCATCAACTTCACGGCTTCTTCGTCGCTCTTGACCTTCTGGATGCCGATGATCGGGCCGAAGGACTCCTCGCGCATCACGTCCATCGTGTGGTTGACGTCGACCAGGACGGTCGGCTCGTAATAATTGCCTTTGCCAGCGCGGCGCTTGCCGCCAGTCAAGATTTTGGCTCCCTTCTTCGTCGCGTCCTGGACTTGGGCGTCCAGGACGTCGAGCTGCGCCTTGCGCGTCAGCGGCCCAATATAGGTGCCGTCGGCGAGCGGGTCGCCGATTTTCACGCCTTTCGTGAAAGTGACGAACGACTCGACGAAGCGGTCATAAAGATCTTGATGGACGTAGATGCGCTCGACGGCGCAGCAGCTCTGGCCGGTGTTGTGGAAGGCGCCGTCGGCTAGGCCTTCCGCCGCGGCTTTCGCGTCGACGTCGGGCCGCACGTAGACCGGGTCTTTGCCTCCCAATTCGCATTGGACGCGAATCATGCGGCCCGCGACTTGTTCCATGATTTTCTTGCCGGTGGCGTAAGAGCCCGTGAAAAAGACGCCGTCGACTTTTTCGTTGAGCAGCGCCTGCCCGACTTTGCCGCCGCCGATGACGAGCTGCATCGCCGCTTCAGGGAGGCCCGCCTCGCGCCAGAGCTTGTGGATCTGGCGACCGGTGAGCGACGAATATTCGCTTGGCTTGTATAGAACTACGTTTCCGGTGAGAAGCGCCGGCACGAAGACGTTGGAGCCGACGAAGAACGGGTAGTTCCACGCCGAAACGTTGGCGACGACGCCCAAAGGCTCGTGGCCAATCACCTCTTTCATGCCGCCGTCGTTCATGACTACTTGCTCGGCAAGCCGTTTTTCTGCCTCGGCAAGAAAAAACTCGATGCGGCCGACGGTTCCTTTGACCTCGTTCAGCGCCTGATTTAAAGGCTTGCCGACCTCAGAGGTCAGGACCTTGGCGAGGTTGGCGGCTTCCGTCGTCAGCAGTTCCGCGAAGCGTTTGACGATCTTGGCGCGGTCCTGGTAAGGCGTCGCGCGCCATTTGGGCAAGAAGGCCTTCGCCGCCTGAAACTTCTTGGCGACCGACGCCGCGTCGTCTTCTGGGAGTCTGTCGATGAGCTCGCCGTTCGCGGGGTTGATGACTTCTAGCATGGTGAACCTCATGGGTCGGACAAGGAGATTTAGCGCCGGCGATTCTTCGCCGCCGCGAGAAATTCGTCCAAAATCGGTTGCGGACCGAGGAGCGACCGGTCGCCCGGGTCCTGGAACTCGGGATGCCACTGCACGCCGAGCAAATAGGGATCGCTGCGGGATTTGAAGCGGACCCCCTCCACGATGCCGTCGTCCGGCGAGCGCGCTTCGACGCGAAGCTCCTTCGCCACGTCCTTGACGGCCTGATGGTGGACGCTGTTGATGCGGCCGGCGCTCGCGCCGAAAAGGGAAGCCAGGCCGCCGCCTTTTTCCAACGTGACGTCGTGGTGGTTGGCTTCGTAGACGTCAAAAATGCGGTGATGGAGCGCCGCCGCATGCTGCGTGCGGATGTCTTGATAGAGCGTGCCGCCGAGCGCGACGTTCAACACTTGATGGCCGCGGCACACTCCAAGGATCGGCCGAGCGAGCTTCAGCGCGGCGTTGACGAGTGCGATCTCGTAGTCGTCGCGCCACTTGTCGCCCGACCATTCGGGACGGAGCGGTGTCTCGCCATAGGACAGAGGCGACATGTCGACCCCGCCGGTGATGATCAAGCCGTCGAGCGACTCGACGAGATCCTCGGCCGAGATGCCGCGGCTAGGGCTCGACGGTAAAAGATAAGCCAAGGCGCCGCCGGCCATCACCCAATGGGCCATCGACTCCTCGACATAAAGGAGACGGCGCCCCTTGAACGCCATCCGTTGGGGATCCGGCTGGTAGACGTTGGCGCTGAGCCCGATTTTGAGCGGACCTTTGCCCGTCACGTTGCGGTCCTTTCCGACCTTTGATCGAAGCGCGTTACATCGAAGCGCGGTAAAGTTTCTCGAAGTCGCCCTTGGTCACCGGCTTAGGGTTCGAAGGATGGCACGGGTCGGCGAAGGCGATGTCGAGCATCTTGCTCAAGTCCTTGATGCCCTGGGACTTCAAGCCGGCCGGGATGCCGGTCTCCTTCTTGAACGCTTGAATCCACTTGATGAATCCTTGGCCGAGCGCCTTCTCGTCGAGCGCCTGCACGCCGACGGCCTGGCCGAGCAGCGCCATCTTCTCGGCGACGACGGGAGCATTGAATTCCATGCAGGCTTCGAGCATCAGCGCATTCGCCAAACCGTGATGGGTGTCGTATACGGTGGACATTGCGTGCGCGGCCGAGTGGCAAACGCCGAGGCCCTTTTGGAACGCCGCCGCACCCATCATCGAGGCGGCGAGCATGCCGCTCCTGGCCTCGAGATTCTTCGGGTCGTGCACGGCCTTGGGCAAATGCTTGGCGACCAGCCGCACTCCTTCCAGCGCGATGCCGTCGCAGATCGGATGGAAGCCCTTCGACAGGAACGCCTCGACGTTGTGCGTCAGCGCGTCGAAGCCTACGGCGGCAGTGACGGCGGGCGGCAAGCCGTAGGTTAGCTCGGGGTCGGCGAGCACTAACGGCACCAAGAGGCGCGCGTCGAAAATGATCTTCTTGGCGTGCGTCACGTCGTCGCCGATGACCGACGAGCGACCGACTTCGCTGCCCGTGCCCGACGTCGTCGGAATGGCGATCATGAAGGGGATCGGCTGGTCGACGACCCGCGCGTCGGGTTTACCGTCTTCGTAGTCGAAGACGCCGCCCGGGTGGTTAACCATCAAAGCGACGGCTTTGCCCACGTCCAGCGGCGCGCCGCCGCCGATGATCACCAAGCAATCGGCTTTGTGCTCGCGGTACGCCGCGACGCCGTCCTTGACTTGCTTTTCGACCGGGTTGCCGAAGACGCCGCCGTAAACGGAGGGACTCAGCCCGGCCTTCTTCAATGACGTCGCCAGCTCTTCGATCATCGGCAGCTTGACGAGCCCCTTGTCGGTCACGATCAGGGGGCGTTTGAAGCCGCGGGCCTTCAAGGCCTCGGGGGCCAGCTTGACGGCACCGGCGCCAAATTTGACGGTCGTGGGGAAGTTGAATTGAACGATGCTCATGCGCTCTGCTCCATTGCCCGAGTGGGATTAGATGATTTCGAAGTACCGCTTCAGCTCCCAGTCCGTGACCGCCTTTTGCGATTCTCGCCATTCCCAGCGCCGCGTATTGGCGAAGTGTTCGACGAACTTGTCGCCGAAGAGCTCGCGCGCGATGCGGGACTCGTAGAATTTCTCCGTTGCTTCGTCGAGGGTGCGGGGGAGCCGCACGGCCTCCTTGTTGTCGTAGCCCGAGCCTTCCGTCGCGACCTCGTCGAGGGTCAGGCCGTTTTCGATGCCGTAAAGGCCGCCGGCCAGCGCCGCGGCCACCGCGAGGTACGGGTTGATGTCGGCGCCGCCGACGCGCAACTCGAGGCGGGTCGACTTTTCGCTGCCAGGGATCACGCGCATGCAGACCGTGCGATTGTCTTTGCCCCAGGTGACGCGGGTCGGAGCCCAATAGCCTTCGACGAGGCGCTTGTAGCTGTTCACCGTCGGCGCGAACATCGGCAGGATTTCCGGCAGCACTTTCATCTGGCCGGCTAAGTAGCTCTTGAACATCTTGCTCATCTTCAGCGGGTCGGCGGCGTCGTAGAACATGTTGACCTTCTCGCCGTTCAGCAAACTCTGGTGAATGTGGCCGCTGCACCCAGGGAGTTTGTTGTTCCACCGCGCCATGAAGGACGCCGTGAAGCCGAACTTGTTGGCGATCTCCTTGACTCCGGACTTGAAGAGCACGGCGCGGTCGGCGGCCTCCAGCGCGTCGCCGCACTGGATTGCGGCTTCATAGACGCCCGGGCCCGTCTCGGTGTGGAGGCCCTCGATCGGCACGTCGAAATCGCGCATGTGGTCGTAGATCGCGTTGTAGTAGTCGCGTTCGAGGCCCGAGCGGAAGAGCGAATAGCCGAACATTCCAGGGGTCAAGGGCTCCGGGTTGACGTTGCCCTTTTGGTGGAGCGTCAGCGGCGTTTCGCGGAAGTTGAACCATTCGAACTCGATGCCGACGACGGGAAAGAGGCCGGCGACCTCCGCTTGGGCCAAGATCTGCTTCAAGACCTGCCGCGGGCAGATCGGCAGCGGCCGATCGCCCTCGTCGACGAAGTCGCCGAGGACAAAGGGAATATGGCTGTCCCAAGGAATGGTGCGATAGGTCGATAGGTCAATGTTGACCTTGGCGTCCGGATAACCCGTGTGCCAGCCGGTGTAATCGACGTTGTCGTAGCAAGTGTCCGAATTGTCCCAACCGAAAACGACGTTGCAGAATCCAAAGCCCGACTCGATCGACGACAAGAACTTGTCGACGTGCATGATCTTGCCGCGCAAGACGCCGTCGATGTCGGTGACGGCGACTTTGACCTTGCTCGCCTCCGACTTGCGGATTTGCTTGATGACGTCTTCCGGTTTGTTCATCGACATGGCGAACCCCATGGGGAAGCAAAAATGCTGTCGTCTAAATTTCGGTGACGTTTTACGTCCATCATCATAATGCAATGGCGGCATTTTACGAAACGCCGAACAGATGGCCTGCGAACTCTCTTGGTTGGTTATTAATCTATTGGAATTATTGATTAATCATGGTAGCTTGCGGAACATGGACGCGGCATTTCCAAAAGCCCTCGAAGGGCGGATCGCGACGGCGCTGGCGGGGCTTGGGTCTCCCCTTGCGCGCGCGCCCGAGCTGGCGAAGGCCGTCGAACGCCTCTCCGACTTTTATATCGCCAAACCAGACGGCGCGACGCCCTGGCACGAACCCTGGGCGCAGGCGGCTTACCTCGCCTACTTCCTGCCGCTGAATTTCGTGCGCGTCCGCCGGGTCATCGAACAGGGCATGGCCGTCGGCTTTTTTCACGGCTTGTCTCGTTACACCGACTTCGGCAGCGGCGCCGGCACAGTGTCGCTAGCTCTCGGCGCGACGCTTGGGCCGGCCCTCGAACGCGGCACCGTCATCGAGCGCGCCGGCGTCGCCATGCGACTGCACCGCCAGCTGATGCCGGAAGCCGAAAAGCTCCTGACTTTCACCGAACGACCGCCCGAACGCGGCGAACGCCTTGAGCATTTGAGCGTTTTCTCTTTCGCGCTCACCGAGCTTACGGAATTGCCGAGGTTCGCCCGCCAAAGCGAAGCCCTTATGCTGATCGAGCCAGCGACGCACCAAGACAGCCGAAAGCTCCTAAAACTCCGGGCCGAGCTGCTTCAGGACGGTTGGTTTGCCTGGGCTCCCTGCACGCACCAACGGGCCTGTCCCCTCCTCTCTCAGTCCGAGCGGGATTGGTGCCACGACCGGGTCCCATTCGAGCAGCCGGTGTGGTTTGAGGAGTTGGAAGAGCACCTGCCGATGAAGAACGCGACGTTGGCGCATTCGTATCTTCTGATGAAAAGAACGCCGCCTCCCGCCGGAATCGCGGGCCTCGGACGGTTGACCGGCGACCTCAGGAAAGAGAAGGGGCAGTCGCGGCAGATGGTTTGTCGGGGAGAAGAACGCGAGTTCCTCAGTTGGCAAAAGAAGCACGGGGAAGCGCCCGGTTGGGGGCGCGGCGGGCTGGTTAGGATCGCGGAGGAAGTGGAAAAGAAGAGCAATGAGTTGAGGGTGAAGGCGGGGCAATGCGAATTGATGACGGGGGTCGTCGAGTGAAGACGCGGCGAGCCGAGGAGGCCCGCCGCATCCCGGGGGCTTTTAGTAGGTTTCGCCGGTGGTGGTGTTGAGGATTTGCGTGCAGAAGGCGCCGGCGGTTCCGTTCGCGGTGCCGGAGTTGGTCGCGTAACCGATGGCGCCCGCGGCGCAGCCGACGATGTAAGGGGCTTTCTCGAAGACGGCGCCGATGCCGACGCCCGCGACTAAGCCCTGACCGTTGATAGAAGCCAGGATGCCGAGCGTCGCGACCGAGAGACCTGGTTGATAGGAAACTTTGCATCCGGCCGGTTGACTGGCGGGAATGAGCGTGTCGGTGACGAGAATCTTGCCAGCTTTACGTTGTTGAATTTGGACTTTGACACAACGCTGCAGGCCGTTGGTGTTGCGCAGCGAATACGAGATGCCCGCGGCGAAGACGTTGTTGCCCGCGGCGACGCCGACTTTGACTTTGCCGGCGGCCTGTTTAAGGAGGTCGATCAGCTCTTGATTCGCGGCGCTCTGGTCGGCCGTGGTCGGGGCGTCGGCGAGACCCAGCGACGCGAGCGGGGCGAGCTCAATCTTCGGCAAGGAGCCGTCGTCGGTGGGGGCGTCGTAGGAGACGCCGCCATTTTGCTGGCGCGTTTGGGATTCTTGGGGGCCGCAGGCGGTGGTGACGAGGATGGCGAGAAATAGGATTTTGGCGTTGAGCATGTGAGTCTCCATGTTGTTTAGGTAGCTGCGTTGCTTACCCAATACATTTCGGAGTTATTTTAATGAATCTTTAATATAAAAGTATTAATCTGTAAAATTAGGAATTTATATAATATATTTTGCATCTCTATCGACTTTTTTTGGATCCTAAAAATTCCTCGCCAGGTAGGCCTGGGAGCATGAGCTCCCAGACCCCCCACAGATCCGGACTCGCGGCGCTACCGCATCCGGCTCCTCGGTATCATGGATTCGCTA
>JAYWBY010000516.1:0-3917 GCA_043781115.1 Pseudomonadota bacterium | reverse complement strand
AGTGATCTTCTTCGTATGCAAGACCTTGCGGCCGTTCGGGGTGTCGATCGTCTCTTCGGGAATGTCGAGAGTGATGCCGTCCTTCAACGTCTGGCGGTCCTTCGCGACGAAGTGGTCGGCCTGCTCCTCCGGGAAAAAATCATAGTCGTTTCGGCCCTCGAGATCTTTCGACTTGACGCCGAGCAGGCGCTCGCCGGCGCGATTGATGCGGACGAAGCGCAGGTCCTTGGCTTCCTTCACGAAGACCATGTGCGGGATGTTGTCGAGGATCTTTTCCGCGAAGCGGACGGCGCCCAAGGACTCGACGCGGAGCTTTTGATATTGGGTGACGTCCTGGAAACAACCGAGGATGGTGCCCCCTGACGCGCGTTGGCCGGTGCTGCGCACGGCCAGCACCTCGCCCTTAGCGCTCCGAAACGGCGCCTCGATGTCCCAGGGTTCGCCGTGCTCGAGGGCTTTGGCGATGGCGACCTCTATCTTTTCGGCGGAGCCGTCGAGAAAAAAATCGCTCAAGTCGGGCACGAACTCGAGGCTCTTCGCGACACCGTATATCTCGAAAACGGTGTCGCTCCACCAACACTTGCCGTGCGCCATGTCGGCGCTCCAGGCCCCGATCTTACCGGAGCTTTGGACGCGACGACTCCACTCGCCGTCTTGCATCAGCGGGTCGAAGCGGACGACAGTTTTCTTAAATGGCTTAACCACGGCTGTGAGTTTAGGACAAACCCGAGACCTTGTCTCTGACGAGCCCCAAAAGAGTTCGGGGTCCCGCTTGGGGACCCCGATGGTTTGGCTCTGGTTGGCTGACTTTCTTTCGTAGTACAGGGACGGGACGACACTCAACGGGCAACGGGGCAAGGGACACTGCGGGGGGAGAGCAACGGGGAGGTAACAATCAGCCAACCAAAACCAAGATGCTCGGCCAGGCGCTAGGTCCAACCGACACCAGCCCTTGTGCAGCTGGCGTGCCAAGGCGACGGTCGAACGGGGCGGTTCCTAATTCCGCAGTCTTAGCTCCTTTCGCAGCGATTCGCAGTGCCGACTGGGGTCCAATTTCCCCTTCTAATGCCGAATCTTCCTGAGCAACCGTCAACAATTTAGACACTTTTCTTCCTCATGTTATAGTCCGACCATAGGCTCGAAAGGGCCGCCCGCTAGGAGATCATCATGAGTCAGAAGAAACTTGTTCTAATCACCGGCGCCAGCCGCGGCATCGGCCTAGGCCTTGTCGAAAAGTACTTGGCGAAGGGCTACGAAGTTATCGCCGCCGCCCGCAATCCCGACGGCTCGCGCGAGTTGTGGGAAGCCGAGCGGGATTACGGCAAGCGCTGCCGTATCGTCGAACTTGACGTCACGCGCGACGCCGACTTGGCTCGCCTCGCGACGGAGCTTGACGGCCAAGCGATCGACGTACTGATCAACAACGCCGGCGTCATGCCGGACGGCGGGAGCTTTGCGGCCGTTTCCGCCGACGCCATGCTCAAGGGTTTCACGGTCAACGTCCTCGGGCCGCTGCGCGTCCTCCAGCACTTGGAGAAGAACCTCCGCCGCGGCGCCGTCGTCGCGACTATCAGCAGCAAGATGGGCTCCATCGGAGACAACACGTCAGGCGGTTCGTACGCGTACCGGGTGTCGAAGTCGGCCGTGAACATGCTCAACCGCTCGTTCGCCGCCGACCATCCCGAGCTCATCGCCGTCGTTCTCCACCCGGGCTGGGTTAAGACCGACATGGGCGGATCGTCGGCGCCGACGACCGTCGATGAATCGACGAACGGCATCGTCGCCGTCTTGGACGGCTTGACGACCGAACATTCCGGTCGATTCTTCGATTTCAAGGGCAAAGAACTCGCCTGGTAGGCAATCTTTGCCCGCTTTTTCGTCGGCAGTGCCATGTTAGAATTAAGGCATGCCTCGCCTCCCCTTTCTTATAGTCCTGTTCGCGGTCGTGTTGACGCCCCTAGCGTCGGACAACGCCGAGTCGAGCGCATGCGTCGTGCCGAAGCCCGGCGCGCTCCCCGTGGAAGGCAGCTATCCCGATCATCACCTGTCGCCCGTCGAGAGTCTGAAACAGTTCGACGCCGTTTTTCTCGGCGAAGTGCTGGTCCCAACCAAGCCGTGCAGCCTCGGCTTTTGCGCCGGTATCAAGGTCCTTAACAAAATGAAGGGCAACCCCGGCGATGCCTTACTGATCCAAGTCGCGAAATCCGGCGAGTCGCCTTGCATGCCGACGACCTTCGCCACCAAGGGCGCGCGTTGGTTGGTCTTCGCCAATCAAGGCACGAGTCCGCGCGGCCAAAAGTACTTCTATACCGGCGACGATGGCCCGACCTTCGCGACGCGCCAGCTGCCTGACTTTGCGGAACTCGAAGGTCGGTACCAGGTGATGCGGGCGCAGCTTGATCATGCGATTGAGGCGCATTTGGGCAGGCTTTGATAGTCGTAGTCGCCTACGTCTAACCCAGCACCTCGCCCAGAGCAGACGCAAGAACACGAACTAACCGTGGCCGCTCACTCGCCAGCGCCGACAACGCCTGATTCATCTCAATTTCCATCCCCGCGTAGGACGAGGCAGGAAAGCGCTTCCTCAGCGAAGTCGTAAACCCGTCCGAGACGCCGACATAAGGATAATTTCGCCTAAGCCGCAGATCCTCCGCACCCGCTTTAAGCTTCGCATAAATCTCCAAAGCCAGCGCCGCCTCCGGCTTTCTCCGCGGATCATAAAGCAGCGCCCAGTCGGCGTTGCGCACCGACCCGCGGAGCATGGGCGTGAACGAGTGCACTGAAAAGTGCAGGACTCGCTTGCCCTTGCCGAGCAACTTCCAAACCTTGTCCGTGACGGCGGCGCGGTAAGGTGCATAGTATCGGTCGATGACGACTTGCCGCTCGGCCTCGCTCAGGCCGCCGGAGAATTCAGACCAAAGCCCCGGCCGGCCGAGCGACCGGTTGAGGTCGATCAAGAGACGCGTCGTTTCGGATTTGAATAACGGTGCGTGTAGCTTCTTGGCCAGGGACCGCGCTACTTCGAGCGCGCCGAGGTCATAACCCCGGTGCGTGGCGAGCGTCGGCGCCTCGCCGCGAAAGAGCCGACGATAAGCCGCCGGCACGGCGTTGCCCCCGTGCTCACAGCTGAGAACCAGGGCGTCGAACCGACTCATGAGGCGCCGTCGAACCGGCCGCCTTCGGCCAACGTCCGGCAGAGTCCGCGATAGAGCGAGGCAATTTCGTCGCGGCTCGGCGTCGGACCGAGCGCTTTCATCAGGCGACTGGCCAGCGTGCCCTTGTCGATCAAGACTTCGGCGTCGGCGCGAAAGTCGTTGATCGGGTAGCCGCTCTTCGCCAAAAGTTTCAAGGCAATGTGACGCCACAGGTCCTGAATGCGCGCCGATTTTCCGCCAAAGCCGAAGACCGCGAGATAATCAGAATTTGTCACCACCGAATCGCCGCCGGCCTGCACGGCGTCGAAGAAAATCCGACTGAGGGGTTCCTCCGACCATTTTTTCTGCTTCTCGAGCGGCAAGAAAACGCCGTCAGCCAAGGCGTGCACCAGCGACACGACCGTGGCGATCAACGCGACGTCCATCCGGGGCGATTCCTGGATGTCGAGCACGCGGATCTCGATTGCGTTCCTGTCGAAGCGGGCGATGGCGCCGCGCGAGTTCAACCATTCTTCTTCCATGACGCCATCGGGGTCGTGCGGAGCGATGTCCTTTTTCAATTTGGCGTAGATCTTGTCGGCATACTCTTGCTTGGTGAACGCCGGCTCCGGGATCACCTGGCCCGTGATCGACGGCACCGCCTTTTGATTTTGGCGGTAGAATTCCAGGCGGCTGTCCATGAGGCCTGACGGTCGCCCTTCGTAGATCGGGGATGACGCGGCGAGGCCCGGCAAAACCGGCAACACCAAGCGAATCGCCGCA
>JAYWBY010000515.1:0-3919 GCA_043781115.1 Pseudomonadota bacterium | reverse complement strand
CTTGCAACCCGTCGCGCGGGAAAGCATCACCGTCGCGTGGGACCGTCCCGGCGACAAGCTTTGCGGCTATGTCGACGATGGACAAGAGGCGCTGCTTTTTTCGTCGGAAAAGCTACCCGTTCTAAAAGTTGAGCAGCCGGCTTTGCGGCGCAATTTTTTGTTTAACACCAGGGCCATCGACGAGTTCTACCTCGAGCTACCAGCGCTTCAATTGCCCTACCTTTTTCCCGCGCAATTGGCGCTGAGCCTCGCGCCAAAATCCCTGCGGCGCGATCAAGCAATGTATTGGGGGACGCCGGCGACCCGGGTCGTCTTTGACAAGGGCGCGGAGCATCACGAACTGCTCATCGGCAATGAACAGCAGGAGCTGTTGCACTACCAAATTCAACGGCCGGAGGCGACCGATCTCGTCACATACCGCCGTTGGGGGCGCTTTGGGGGCGCTTCGCTGCCGCTCGAGTTCGACCTAGTGAGCACGGACTTTCGCGGCAAAAGCACGTCGCGCATTGTCGTCCTAGCGGCAAGCCGCAGCTGCGAGGAAAGCCGTACGGCCCTCAGACACTGCGAGGAGCACTCTCAGACGGTGCGCAAGGCGGCGCATGCGCCCATTGTGGCGGCGTACAGGGAAGCCGTCCCGCGCCTTTTAACTACAAAGCCCCTGGCCGCGCTCAATGGTTTAGCCTATTTTTTGACGACCGATCTTGCAGTCCTGGCTGTTAAGTTAGCGGCGCGGCGGGGTGAGCAGCGCCGCGAGGAGGGTTCGCTGGCCTACCGCTTCTGGCATGACTTTATCTCCGTCGGCGACGGACCGAAATGCCCGCATTATCCGACCTGCTCTCACTACTGTCTGTTGGCGATCAACTCCGACGGGGTGATCAAAGGTGCGCTCCGGACGATAAGTCGCGTGTTCTCCGAGGCGACGGAACTCGAGCGGCAAGGTCACTTCCGCATGGTTTTTATCAACAATAGGTGGCGCGTCTATGACCCCGTGGACTAGTTGGAAGTTGGCTTGCGCGATTATGGCTGCCGGAGCTTTAAGTCACGCTGCCCCTGCCAGCAGCAAAGACGCCGTCGACTCCCAGCGCTTTGTCTCGCAGGCGCGGGCGGTGGCTGACGCCTTGTTTCGGCGCCGCGCCTTTCGTTTGGCGATAGACGAATATACGAAGGCGCAGGTTCTGAGCGAGCCGTATCCTGACCCTTCTTTGCTCTTCGACCTTGGTCGCGCCCATTATTACGCGGGTAACTACCGAGAGGCGTTAGGGTTGACGACTGGGCTGGTCGGCGACTGCCAAACGTCAACCTCCCTATGCGACAACGTTCGCTACCTCCAAGTGAAGGCGCTCCTGCGAATGGAAGATTTTGCCCACGCGGCAGCGGCGCTCGACGACCTCGAACGCGAGGGTGGTCTCGGCCTCGGCCTCGTTCATCGCGTGAGGTTACTCAAAGCCTTCACGGCGCTCCACGAGGGCCGCCTCGACGTTGCCGAGACGCAATTTGCGACAATCGCCGGGGAGCGGACGGCTACTTCGCCGGAGAGCGTGATGGCGGCTGAGGCGCTTAAGGAGCTCAGAGCAAATCCGCCGCAGGCCTATAGTCCTTATGTGGCAGGCGCTCTGTCGATCGTACCGGGTCTCGGGCAGGCGTATACGGGGCACCCCCGGCAGGGGCTTTCGGCATTTTTCATAAGCAGCGCGTTGGCCGGCCTGGTTTATGATTCGGGGCGTAAAGGCCGGGAGATTCCCCATTATGGCGACGGCGCGACGATCGCTTGGGGGCTGCTCTTTGCGTTGTTTTATTCTGGCAACATTTACAATGCCGTGGACCTTGCTTCCGCTAGTACCGCGGCCTCTCTAGAGGCCACCAAAGGCGCTGTGTCGGCGCACGGATACATTCAAATTCTCGACGAGTAAGGTCGGAGGCGCATGAGCCAGTCGAATAGGTCTCCGGTGGTAGGCTGAAGGTCAGTTGAAGTTTGCGCGCGTTCCATGGCGCGATCAGGCTCAATATGCGCCATATAGTACACCGCTCAAAAGTGGAGACCAATCTGGCTCCCCTTAGGGGACACCGAATCCCGCTCGTGCGCGGCTTCCCTCCACTAAAAGCAAGGCCGGTGCCATCGTTTACTGTGTGAACTGGCGCAACTCCGACTGGTACGCGACTTGCTTTCTGTCACGGGAACGTCAGTGACCGTGGACGAGCCCTTGCATGGATAGGAGACGGCCAATGACTGAGGACTGCCGGGGAGGCGTAGGATATCTCCTCATCGAGGACAGTCTTTCCGATGCGGCGCTCCTTGAAGTGTCGCTTCGCGAAGGGCGAAGCTGGCCCTCTATGGGGATCCACCGGTGCCAAACGCTCGGCAATGGCTTGGAAAGTCTCGCGCTAGAGCATTTCGACCTCATCTTTCTCGATTTGAACCTTCCCGACAGCGACGGCATCGACACATTTCGCGCTCTGCATTCTGCTGCTCCGGACACGCCAATAATTGTCCTCACGGCGACCGTCGGCGAGGAGCTTGCAGCGCAGGCCATGGAAGAGGGCGCGCAAGACGTGATCTTCAAGGACCGCCTGGACCCCTATTGGATTGCACATGCCATTCGGCGCGCCTCGAGTCGCCACCTCTTGCTGCAGCGCATTCGTTTGGCCGAAGATCGCGAAGTTCAGGCCGTGAAGCGCGCCAGTCAAGCAAAGACGGACTTTCTCTCGGCAATGAGCCATGAGATTCGTACGCCGCTCGGCGCGATGATCATGGCCACCGAGATCCTGATAGCCGAAGGCAATCTTTCCGGCGAGCAGGTTTCGATGCTCGAAATGTCTAGGCGCAGCGGTGGTCACTTGCTCGCCCTGCTAAACGACGCCCTCGATCTTTCAAGGGTCGAGTCCGGCCGTTTGTCCATCGAGAGCCGATCAGTCGAGGTTCGATCCGAGGTCGAAGACATTGCCGCAGTCTTCCTCCCCTTGGCGAGAGAAAAGGGTCTTGAGCTCGAGACGAACTTCGATGCGGACGTTCCGGAGTTTTTGTGGACCGATCCCACACGGTTTCGCCAGGTTCTTTCGAACCTCGTCGCCAACGCCATCAAGTTCACCGAAATCGGCTCCGTTGCGATCAACGTGGGCGTCGACGTGGGGACGACGGCGGGATCCTCCGTATCCATCCGCGTCACGGACTCGGGGATCGGCCTGACGCAAGAAGAAGCCGCGACGCTCTTCAGACCTTTTTCTCAAGCTGATGCGAGCATCGTCCGGCGCTTTGGTGGAAGTGGCCTTGGCCTGTCCCTATCGAAGAACTTGGCGGAAGCCCTTGGGGGAGGTCTGGCGCTATTAGGCTGTACACCGGGCGAAGGCTCCACCTTTGTCTTTTCACTAGCTCACACCGAAGTACCAGCTAGCGGGGTGTTGCGATGACTCTTAAGGAATCCAAGTATCGCACGTTCGACATCCTGTTGGTCGAAGACAATTTGTTTGACATCCATTTGGCGAAGATCGCACTGGAGGAAACTAAGGTGCCTTGCCGTCTCCAGGTCGTCGCGGACGGCGAAGACGCCATGGATTTTCTGCACCGACGGAAACCATATGAGCTCGTCCCACGCCCAGATGTCGTGCTCCTGGACCTGAATCTACCGCGAAAAGATGGTCGAGAGGTCCTTCAGGAGATCAAGGCCGATCCAGACCTTCGCTCTATACCGGTCATCGTCCTGACCACGTCAGTGGCCGAAGAGGACATTCTCAAGAGCTATGATCTGTGCGTCAACTGCTTCATCACCAAACCGATGGACGTGATTCAGTTCGGCACGGTCATCAAATCGATCACCGACTTCTGGTTGAAGGTCGTGCAACTTCCAAAGGCGGCACCTTGACTAGTTTGCGAGTCCCAATGAGCGACGGCGTCGAGACGATCGAGGCCAGCCTAGTCGGCCAG
>JAYWBY010000514.1:0-3920 GCA_043781115.1 Pseudomonadota bacterium | reverse complement strand
GTCGCCGTCCAGACCTTCACCGCCGAAGGCCTTGGACCACACGGTCGCACCCGCGCCGTCCAGCTTAACGACAAAGATGTCGCTCCCTCCGACCGGCGTGAGCAGGCCGGAACCTAATTCCAACGGCGCGAGAAAGTTGCCAGCTACGTAAGTAAACCCGGCCTTGTCTGTTACCAGCGAAGTAATTTGATCGTTCAGCTCGGAACCGTAGGATTTCGACCAAAGGCAGTAACCAGAGGACGTAAACTTCCCGATGTAAATGTCCTTGCCGCCGGCGCTAGCATGGGTGGCGGATCCGAGCGTCATTTCGTCTTCGAAGGTTCCGCCGACAATGATGTTTCCGGCCATGTCGATCGCGAGCGCATCGACAGAGTCGGAGCCGACGCCTCCGACATTTAGCGCCCACTGCCGGCTTGAAGTCGGGGCGATTGCCCTTACGGAAGCTTCTTCCGTCTTGGCGCACCCAACCAAAACTTGGGCTACACCGGCCAAAGCTAGAGCCGCAAAAAGTGGCACATGAATTAGGAATTGTAGGGAAATAGCCATATAATAAATGATACCACAGGCGTCAAAAGGCCTCCATTTGTTAGGATATATGCCGCCTCTCGCCATACAAAAGTCGAGTTCGATGCAACACGCCTTGAGCTGCTGCTTTGCCTTGGCATTGGTTTCAGGTTCCGTGGCGCAGACTGCCGAAGCCGCGCCAGCAAAGCCCACTCTTGAGGCAGAGGTCTCGCGAGGGATTCTGAGTCTCGCGCCGAAGACGCGTGTCTATCGTCTGCTCTTTTTTGAAAATCAGACTGAGCTCGGCTCCGGACAGGAAGCCGCGCTAAGGGCGATCGTTGAGCGCATGGAGACCTTCGAAGGGCAAATACTGATCGAGGCTTTTGACGAAACAGGACTAGGCGACGCGACTGGGGAGCGCCTAAGCATGGAAAGGGCCAAGGCGGTTGACCGGTTTCTACGCAGATATACCAGTCGGTCCAATGCCACGTTGTCGATTCTCATCCACAGCAACCACAAATCGTCGGGAATGACTCCGCTCAACAAAAAACGCGAGGGCGACGTCACGGTAGCTTTGCTCGAACCGGATGTCGCTCTGGAGGTGGCCAAGGAGATCTGCAAAGCAAAGGAAGTCCTTGGAGACCAATGCCCGATGGATTCACACGGCTGGTACGTCGTCCCCAAATTGGCGGTAACGCCGCCGGAACCTTCACCAATGCCGACGACGACATCGAAAACTGAACACGAGGTTGCCACTGCCCCGGTGAAGGTCAAGGGGCAGACAGTCGATCGAAATGATGTCCGATTCCTCTATATTTATGCGCCGACTCAACCCGCCGCCTATCATAAACTAGTTTATGAAGGCCCGGAATCGGCCGAATCGACCCACGTCGCCGCTGGCCGGGCCAAGCCTTCCGCTGTGGGGGCTATCGGTTTGGAGTTCCAAGGCTCGCTAAGTCCTCAACTGAGCTTTGCCGCCGGAATTCGCTATCGACGCTATCCCGACTTCCTAGGCCGCTCGACCTTTGAGCCGGGCACTGCCAAGCAAGATGTCTTATGCAGGACAACCGCGGTCGCATATGGCTCATGGTTTGATGTCTATCCCCTGCAAAAAATCCTGGCACAGCGTCTATCGGCGCGCGCTGGTCTAGGCTTAGACATCGACTACTCTACCGTCAAAGTCGATGAGGTCTACCGCGACGAACGCGTCGAAGGCGCCACCACGCGGAGCGACGACAAAGTCAGCTCCCGCCTCGGCGTCGCTTCCTTACGCATCGCCTCAGGCATCGCGTATGGCACACGAGCGATAGCCGTCGCACTGAATGCAAACTTCCAGTTGCCGCTCTGGAGCTCGGGCGCCAAGGTTCAAGCCGATGACGACGCCGACGGCTGGAAGCGAGATCTTGCCCATCGTCCGGCGCTGGGCTCTGAGTTAGCGCTGGGGGTCGTGTATCGCTACTGACTAGACGGTGGCGGAAGGCGGCAGCGCCATCTTCCAGCGAACGATGACATAGGTAATATCATCGTCGGCGGGATAACCCCCGCTGAATGCCTTGGCCTCGGCAATTAGGTTGTTTCTTAAACCTTCCGGCGGCGCGTCGGCGCTCGCCTTCAACACTTTCAAGAATCGCCGCTCCCCCCACTCGACCTCCTCGGCGTTGCGGGTTTCAACGAGGCCGTCCGTATACCATATAATTGTGTCGTTGGGCGCAAGCTGGATCTTGTGCTCAGGATAGACAGAACTCAGCGACTCGCCCAGACATGGCCCGGGGTCTCCAATCAGCATGTTGATTTCCGCGCTTCCGTTACCAGCGGGCGAACACACAATCGGCATCTCGTGCGAAGCATTGACATAGGTCAACTCGCCAGAGATCAAATCAATCATGCCGATGAAGAACGTCATGTTCATGCCGCCTTTGGCGGCATGGTGGATGGCGGCATTGAGGTCGGCCATGATTGCGGCTGGCGTCAACGAATATTCAGGATACCGCGCATGAATTTGTTGAATCGTAGTACAGCAACTCTGTGCCGCAGCGGTGATGAGCGCCGCGGGGACCCCGTGACCCGTGGCGTCACCGATCAAAATATAGAGAAAATTACCTTTGCGGAAGTAACCCCACCAGTCACCGCCGCATTCTGAGGCCGGCGCATAAAAACCGGCGAGCAAAAACTGAGAGTCCGACGATTCGCTGGGTGGAAAAAGATTCTCTTGGACGACGCGAGCAGTTTCGAGCTCCTTTTCCATTCTGGCCTTATCGCGCACTTCACCCATCAGGGCGACGATCTTCCCAGCCATGACATTGAAAGAAGTAGTCAACGAACCGACTTCGTCCTTGGTGGTCGCTTTTACTCGGATGCCAAAATCCCCACTAGCAATTGCCTTGGTGGCTTCGAATAGGCGCTGCAAAGGCGTCGTGAGGCTACGCGAGAACAGGATACTAACGAGAAAGGCAACGATCACGAGACCGATCGCGAAGAGTATCGACTTCTTGACGAGACGCTGGGTCGCCGCGAAGGCATCTTCTCGCGAAATCTTCGAGATGACGACGAGGTTACCCGCGTCAATCTTGGAAAATGCGCTCATCCAGGGTTTGCCGTCCGCGGCCACAAACTCCTTAGCGCCCGTTTTAAGTGGATTGGCGAGAATACTCGCCACGAATTCTGGGTCAGCGATGTTCTCCTTGGCCGCGACTTTTGCCGCGTCTGGGTGGGCGAGGAGATTGCCATATCCATCGATGAGAAAGACGGTATGCATTTGCGGACGGGCAAAAACCTTTAGTAAACGGTCGTGCTGAACCTCGGCCAGCATCAGGATGGCGCCGCGCCCGCTGTCCTTTTCAGTTCCGGCTTTCAAAGCGATCGTGATCAACGGGATGCCGCCAGGAAGCAGCGTGTTCTGCAACTGAGCCTTGCCTTCCGCCATGGCCGACGGATCAATTTTGATGCCGGCCCGTAGCTTGAGCACGGCCTCGCGGTCGACCTCATGTAAATCGAGGTAATCTTTCTTGGTCCGATCGATAAATGGCTGTCCTATCCCATTGTCTGTGATGTGGTAGACGGCCAAATCGACTAGATCCTGGTCGCCATCGAACAGGAGGCTTACGAGGTGCTCGCGTTCGGTCGCGGGCAAAGTACCGTCCGTGGCCAAATTGGCGATCGAACCTAGGGTTTGCGTGATGCCAGCCAGCAACGTCTCGGTCTCGGTCGCGAGGGCATCGGCCACGGCTACGTTTGAGTCGAAGATGTACGCCTCTTTGTCGGCCTCGAAAAGTCGAACGGCGAGCGTCAAGTACGTCAGCATCGTGCCGACGACGAGGGTAACGATGATAGCCAGGAATTTGTACCGAATCGAAATCATGGATCGACCACGCCATCCCCGAAAAATGGACTTTGCTTACTATTAATCTTCCGCCGCT
>JAYWBY010000513.1:0-10722 GCA_043781115.1 Pseudomonadota bacterium | reverse complement strand
CCCGGTTCGACGGCAAGCCAGCGGAGGCCCGCGAACGCCCGCCGCACGTCGGTCTGTTTCAGCTTGTGCTTCAAAAATTGATTGCAGTTATCAAGGAGATAGCGGACCTCCTCCTCATCGACGCGCAGGTCGTCGGGGTTGCCGTTGTAGAGGTCTTCCGTGGTTCCAAGCAGCGTGAATCCTTGCCAAGGAAGTAGAAAGAAAATGCGGCCGTCGCCTCTTTGAGATTGGAGGAAAAGACCGGCTTTCAGGCCAATGTCGTCGAAGATGAGATGGGCGCCCTTGTTGTTTATGCCTCGGTGCGTCGGTTGAATGTGGCTGGCATCGAGCAGCATGTTCGCCCAAGGGCCGAGCCCGTTGACGACGTAGAGCGCGCTGATGACGCGCTTTTCTCCGTCGTCCGTCGTGACTTCGACGTTCCAGCCATCCTCAGTCGGGGTGAGCCGCGTGGCGCGGCATCCCTCTGAAATTCCGGCGCCTAGTTTCTTTGCCGACGCGGCGACTCGTCCCACTAACCCCAGGTCGTCGGTTTGGGCGTCCCAAAACGAATAGACCGATTTGAAGAGCGCATTATCAAGCATCGGCGCCTTGCTCTCGAGCTCCGCAGGCGAAAGCAGACGGTGGGGAGTCAGACCGTAGCGACCAGCCAGCCGGTCGTAAAGAGTCAGCCCGGTCTTCACCACGAAGCGCGGCATGCCGCCCTTTGCCAGCGTCGGCAAGAGGAGTTCGACGGGGTGAACCAGATCCGGCGCCATTTGCATCAGCACCTGCCGCTCGTGCAGGGCTTCGCTGACGAGCCCAAAATCGCCGATGCGGCGAAGGTAGCGCAGCCCGCCGTGGATCAATTTCGTCGATCGCGAGCTGGTGCCGGCGCCGAGCCGCGACTTCTCCACAAGGTGGACGTCCCGCCACCCACGGCTCGCAAGGTCGTGCAGCACGCCGACGCCGTGAATCCCGCCTCCGAGGATCAGTGCTCTGACTCGTTGCGGCAGAGGATCGTCATAGCTCATCTGAATCCGTATTTCCTATTTGATACCTCGGACTTATGCATGGACTTCAAAGGCCGTGGCTGGCTATACTGTATGTAACTATGCACGACGTGTAAAGAACCGCCGCAGCCGAGCGCCCGATGGCCGACACCGAGAATTCCGGTAAACTTCCCAATCGCGCCAATCGCTATTCGTCGCACGCGTTGATTGAATTTCGTAAATTCAAGCATCTGCCGTTTCGAATCCACAGCGCCGTCCTCCTGGACATCAGCCTCGGCGGTTTTAAAGCCGAGTTCACCGGCGAGATCAGCGTCAAGCCCGGCGAACCGTTCTGGATCGCGATTCCTCTGACCCCTCTGGGCATTTTCGCGCCGACGCGCCTTCTCTGCCGCGGCGAATGTCGTTGGTTCGACAGCAAGAAGTTTCGCATCGGCGGCGTCTTCCTCCAACTCACCAAGACCGAACGCCACATCATCGACCAGGTCGTCGAGACGTTGCGCGGCCGCGGTACGTTGTCGGTCTAGGCAGCACCAAATTTTTAGTTGCTGATGCTCGGTTCGAACCAATCCGTCTCGTCGCAGAAACGGTCCTCGCCGTCTTGCGTGTAGACCGTGCGCAAACGTATGCGCACGGCGCCTTCGCTATCGAAATACGAGTCGAGTTTGAAAGCGTCGCGGTGGATCGACCACTCGATGGTTTTGTTCGCCGTCGGCGTCGCTCGCCGGTAGCGCTTTAAGACCTCCAGGGAGTCCGTCTTTTTCACCACCAGATCGTGGGAGTTGCCCGAAGCCGTCACGAGGAGCTGGCGGTTTTTCTCGGGGAAATCGATGACCGCTTCCCACCTGGCGAGCGGCTCGTTCGGCCAGAAATCGGACGCCACGGCCCCGATGATCAGGTCGTCCCGGTTGACGACGGCCGAGTAATAGTTGATGTCAGCGGCCTTCGGACAGTCGCCAGCCGTGCCCTTGTCGATATTGAGGCGCTTGGGGAGGAGAACTTGCCAGTCGCTGAAGTCGCCGTCGGCGACGATCACGGCCGGCGACCGGCTTTCGAGTTTCGGGTCGGTGCCGAGGATGACTTCGGCGGCATCGGTCCAACCGTCACCGTCGGTGTCGGCGATGTCGAAACGGGTGCCGTATTTGGCTTCGAGGTAGTTGGGCAAGCCGTCTTGGTCCTTGTCGTCCATGGCGTCCGGTCCCATGGCTGCGTCATAGGCGCCGGCCTCGAGCCAACCCGACCAAAGATGACTGAAGCGCGCCGCGCCGACCGTGTCGGTGTCACGCTCGGCCACCAGCGCCCGCTTCAAGGCCGTGCTCGGATCCGTGCCGGCTAGAACGAGCGAGGCGGCGGCCTTCCACGCAGTGATGAGACTCTTGGGCTCTTGGTCTCGGCCGAGGAGATGGCCGAAGGCCACGACCTTGGCCTGAGTCACCGGGCTCGCCGGATCCATCGTGGAAATTGGCGTGGGGGACTTGGCGTCGTTACCAGCGACCAAGGCGTCGATGGTCGGCGAGAAATAGTCCAGCCAGTAGCTCATGCCCAGGTACTTGATGATTAGATGGTCCAGCAACGCCTGGCGCATCGCATGGGTCAAGTAGGCTGGGGCGGTGGGCATTAAATTCTGGAGGTACATGTCCAGGAGCAGGCTGGCGCTCTGCTCGACCACCGCGCCTTCGGGATACCCTTCGGTCGCCGCCGGTCCGAGGCGGTTGGCGTCACTGAAGAAGCCGCGATACGGCGCGGCGTCCCCGAGCCATGCGTCGCCGACGCCAGTCGAGTCCGTCGTCGCGGTAATGGTGTTGACGGTCGAAAGGACCCCGAGGCGGGCGCTCGGCAAGGCGTCGCCGCCAATGGTGTCGAGGGTCGCGTCGAAAGCCAAGCGGGCTAACTGGTCGGTCCATTCCGCCGCCTGGTCGATGGGGAATCCGGTCTGGCGGGCGTTGAGTCCCGACGACGAATCTTGAATTTGCACGAAGCTGAAGGGTTGACGGCGCGCCGTCCAGTTGGAGCACACGGAAAAGGTGAAAGGTAGATCGTCCTGGCTGAGCATCGACGGGAAGTAGCCCGCGAATGTCGAGTCGACCACGGTTGCCGCGGTTTCATTGCGTGAGAAGACCCGCGCCCACCAAATTGGCCAAGTGACGACATCGCCAAGGAGGCGGCGCGTCAACAAGAGCTCGATGCCGTTGGGTCCTGCTTTAGCGGTTCCAACGTCAGGAGTGACGGCTAGCCAGGCCCCATCTTGGAATTGTTCCAACTGCCCTTTGTAGAAACGCAAAACTTTCCGTACCTCAGAGTGGAGAACGCTTTTGCGGGCGACGACGCCGCCCCATTCGAAATTCAAACTTCCGTCGGCCGTCGGTGCGAAAGCCACCGCCATTGCCACGTCTTCACCTCGCGACGCAATCGACACGTCGCCAACGTCGAAGCCGACCGGTGCATCTCCAAGGGGGTCAGAGAGGAGCGTCGGGACCTTGGCCCAGTCCGAGAAGGCGCCGTCGACCGTGAGTGCGTCGGTCATTTCCGGCAAGGAGAAGGGATCCTGGCGCTTCAAACAGGTGGTGAGCGTCGGCACGTTATAGGCCATTGGATTCAGGTCGACGTCGGTCCGCAAAGACGCTCCGGGGGGGGTCGGCTTAGGGGGGTCGGCAGGCGGCTTCGAACCACCACCACCACTACCGTCTCCACCCTTGTGTCCGCACGCCAAAGTCGCAACGAGAAACGCTGACCAAAGCCAGAGCCCAGGCCGCCGAGCAGCTTTGCAAGTGAGCCGCATTGAATCCTCGTCGATCTAGAGCTGTCGGAGTTTGCTGGATCTTCACACATTATTTCACGGGCCGACCTCGGGCGCCATCTGCCCTCGATTTTGCGAGCCAACTCAATTAAGCTAAGCCGTTTTAAGCCCATGCACGATCAAGCTTGTGGAGAGTTCTTATGGACGTGACCAAGTACAAAAGGCCCTTGCCCAAAGGCAACGGCAAACCGGTCGTCGTCGACGGGGTGCGCAGCGCCTTCGTCAAATCGTTCGGAGTCTTCGAAGACTGCGACGCGCTCGAACTCTACAGCCGGGTCGTGGATGGATTGGTTCGACGCCTCGACCTCGATCCAGAGGAGCTAGACGAAGTCAGCTGCGGCGTCGTCGTTCCCCAAACTAAGAACGCCAACGTCGCCCGCGATGCGATCTTGAACCTCGGCCTCCCAGCCCATATCCACGGCGTTACGTTGAATCGCGCCTGCACCAGCAGCATGCAAACTATCGCCGACGCGGCGCGCCAGATCGTCTTCGGTAACCCGAGCCTGATCCTCGCCGGCGGCGTCGAGTGCTTGAGCGACGTGCCGATCACCTACTCGACGGAAGCCCGCAAGTTCTTGGTGAAACTTTCCAAGGCCCGGACTGCACCCGCTAAGTTGAACATCCTCCGGAACTTCAGAGCCAAGGCCTGGCTGCCAAAGCCGCCGAGTTTGAGTGAGCCCTTGACGGGGCTGACCATGGGCGAGCACGGCGAAATCATGGCAAAACTCAACCGAATCAGCCGCGAGGACCAGGATATTTTCGCGGTCGAGTCGCACAAGAAGGCGGCCGCGGCCCAAGAGTCTGGCTACTTTGAGCAGGAGATCGTTCCCATCTGGGCGGCTCCTCGGTACGAAGCTTGCGTCGACAAGGACAACGTCATCCGGGCCGACACCTCGACCGAAGCGCTGAAAGAGTTGAAGCCCGCCTTCGACAAAAAGTTCGGCACGATGACCGCAGGCAACTCCTCGCCGCTTACAGACGGCGCGGCGGTGACCCTCATCGCCGACGAAGCCCGGGCCAAGAGCCTGGGGCTCAAGGGCAAGGCCCGAATCAAGGACGTCGTCTTCGTCGGTGTCGACCCGTATGAGCAGCTCCTCATTGGACCGGCGATCGCCATCCCTCTGTTGCTGAAGCGCAACAACCTCAAAATTCAAGACGTCGACCGTTTCGAAATTCATGAGGCTTTCGCCTCCCAGGTACTGAGCTGCGTCCGCTCGATGGAGTCGGACGATTTTATGGAGCGCTATTTCGGCACTAAGGCCCTCGGCAAATTCCCGATGGACCGCGTCAACGTAAATGGCGGCGCCATCGCCATCGGCCATCCCTTCGGCGCCACCGGCGCCCGGCTTGTGACGACGCTCTCCAACGAGTTGATACGCAGTGACAAGCAAATCGGGGTGATCGCGATTTGCGCCGCCGGCGCGATGGCGGGTGCCATGTTGATCGAGCGGATGTAGAGCCGGCGAGCGAATTTCAAGGAGTAAGAAGCCATGGGCGAATTTTGGAATATCGAGCGCGAAGTCGGCAACGTCGCGGTCGTGGTGTTTGACCGAAAAGACAAGGACGTCAACGTCCTTTCCGAAAAGGTCTTGCGTGAGCTGAACGGCATTTTGGACTCGTTCCAGGGCGACGCCGCCCTTGAGGGCGTGGTGTTCATCAGCGGCAAGAAGGACTTCGTCGTGGGCGCCGATATCTCCGAGATCTCGTCGATGAAGTCGGCGGACACGGCCACGGCCGGCTCCCGGCAGATGCAGGCAATTTTTCAAAAAATCGCTGATCTGAAAGTCCCGTCGGTAGCGGCAATTCACGGCCAAGCGCTAGGTGGTGGCCTCGAATTGGCGCTGGCTTGTACTTGGCGAGTCGCCTCTCTTGACCCCCGAACCAAGCTCGGCCTTCCCGAAATTCAGCTTGGCTTGATCCCGGGCGCCGGCGGCACTCAGCGCCTGCCTCGGCTGATCGGCATTCAGGGTGCACTCGATCTGATCTTGACGGGCAAGCGCTTGAACGCCAAGAAGGCTGAGAAAATTGGCCTGATCGACGCCGCAGTCCCCGAGCAGCTTCTGCGCGAACACGCCGTGAGGCTTACCGCCCAAAGGAAACTCCCGCACCGGCGGATGCCCGATCTAAAGCCCGGCAAACTCGCGGCGGATCTGCCGAAATGGGCGACGGAAGGTAACCCCATCGGACGAAAGTTAATCCACAAGAAAGCCCGCGAGATGGTCGACGAGAAGACCAAAGGGTTCTACCCGGCTTCCTACAAAGCCCTGGAGGCAGTGTTCGAGGGCCACGAGATGGCGCTTTCCAAAGGCCTCGAACTCGAGGCGAACCTGTTCGGCCAACTTGCCGTCACGAAGGAGAGCCAGAGTCTCATCCATCTCTTCCACGCCACTACCAGCCTCAAGAAGCATCGCTTCAAGGACGCCGCGAAGGAGCGCTTCGGCAAGAAGCGCGCGGAGACCATCGGCATCGTCGGCGCTGGCTTCATGGGCGCGGGAATCGCCACGGTCGCCGTCGAGAAGGACCTGCGCGTTCGCTTCTCCGACCCGAACCGGGAGTCGCTCGGCAGAGCCATGAAGCATGCCCGAGATTATTTCCAAAAGAAACTCGACCGCCGCCGGATCAAGTCATTTGAACTCTCGCAAAAGCTTGCGCATCTCTCCCCTGGGCTCTCTCCTGTCGGCTTCAAGCACGTCGACGTCGTCATCGAAGCCGTGTTCGAAGACTTGAAGCTCAAGCAGAAGCTCTTGAAACAATGCGAAGAACAGGCTGGCGAAGACTTTATCTTCGCCACCAACACCTCGGCCATTCCGATCAAGGACATCGCCGCTGGCTGCCGCCTGCCGGAACGCGTGATCGGCATGCACTTTTTCTCACCGGTCGAGAAGATGCCGCTGCTCGAAGTCGTCGTCACCGATCAGACGGCCGACTGGGTCGCGGCGCGCACCGTGGAACTTGGCCAGGACCTAGGCAAACAAGTCATCGTCGTGAAAGACGGGCCCGGCTTTTATACGACTCGCGCTCTGTCGTTCTTCCTCAACGAGGCCTCGACGATCTTGATGGAAGGCGCCGCGATCGAGTCGATCGACCAAGCGCTGACCGATTTCGGTTTCCCGGTTGGGCCAATCACCTTAATTGATGAAGTCGGCATAGATGTCGGCATGCACGTCCTGGAGACGATCCAAAAATCCTTTCCAGATCGGATGATTACGCCAAAGGGACTAATCCCCGTCGCCGACAGCGGTCGCCTCGGGCGAAAGAACAACAAGGGATTCTACCTGTACGAAAACGGCAAAAAGGGCCGCCCCGATCCAGCGATCTACGAACTCCTCGGCATTCAACGGTCCAGCGAGAAGATCTCCTCGGAAGAAATCGTGGACCGGTGCCTCCTGCAGTTCGTCAACGAATCGGTTCGCTGCTTTGAAGAAGGCATTCTCGCCAACCCGTACGACGGCGACGTCGGCGCGGTGTTCGGCCTCGGCTTCCCGCCGTTCTGGGGGGGGCCGTTCAAATACGTCGACCTAGAAGGCGCGAAAGTCATCGTCGAACGCTTGAACGCCCTGGCCGACAAGCATGGTGCTCGCTTTAAACCCGCGGCCACGCTGGTCAAGCAGGCCACGTCAGGAGCGCGCTTCTTCGCCGACGAGTGATATTTGCCAAGCGACAACTTGCCATCGCCAACGCCATCATCGCGGCGTTTTGGTTGGGCATTGACGCCAAGGCTGCACTCGCCGACCCTGAAGCCACGATGCCCGAGGTCCGCCTCGACGCCGAACTGGTGTCGGGCCTCGGAGCCGAGGCGCCTCGACGCGTGCAAGGCACGCTGAGGATCAAGAACTGGGGCCCAGAAGGCGGTCGTTGCCTTTACCTACCCTACGAAGACGCCGACTACGGAGAGGACCGCGGCACCAATCGCCGCTTCGAAATGTTTTCCGGAACGACCGCCAAAGTCGTCTTCGAGGGAGGATCCCTCGGTGTCGTCGCGTCGGCCCCGGTCAAGACGGGCCTGACGAAAACTCCCTCGATCGTGCGGCTACAGGTACCTTCCGGGTGGTCAGCGGCAGACGAAATCGTCTTGCGCTTCGACGCTCAGGTCCCGCGCCTCCCCAGCAGCGACGAGGAACACTGGTTTTACGACGGCTTTCTTCCGCAGCTCCAAGGTTCTTGCCAACCAGAAGGTCTCGACCCGGCGTACTACCGCACTTCTTTGACGGCCCATGTGGTCGGTAAAGTTAGGGTCCCGACCGGTTGGGAGTACGTCGGTCCAGGAGCCATTGACGTTGAGGGCTCAGTCGACGTCGACATCAAGGCGCGGACCTACGCCTTCGCTCTCGGGAAGCATTACCTCCACCGGAAATTCAACGTCGCCGACACGCAAGTCGACGTCGCTTATCACAGCGCCGGCTTCGACGAAATCGCCGACACCGTGGCGCGAACGGTGCCCATTTTCAGCTCTATGTTCGGTCCTTACCCTTACAAGAGCCTGGCCATCGTCGAAACGACCGAAGTTCAACGTCACGGGCTGCCCGGGATCATCGCGATCAACCGGCCAGCGCAAGCCGCCTTCAGCCACGTCCAAAGGGACTGGCTGAACTGGCAACATTGGATCGTCGCCCTGCAGATCGCCCGCCAGTGGTTCGGCGGAGCCATCATTGCCCCAACACCCGACGACGACTGGTTGGTTACGGGCATGGTCGAATTCGCAACTCTAGAAGCGTTGAGTCACCACCCGACCCGGTTCAACCTCTTCAACGCCGACTCGGGCGGCTTTCGCCTGCTGTCGTTCGACTATCTGCAGATCTCGGAAATCTCGGCAGCGACCCTCAGGCGTTTCGCGCCTTTTGCGACTCTCACCGATGCCAGCTTCGTGACCCGCGACCAGGCCCAGCAGCAACATCCCTTCCTTTTTTCCAAACAGGCGTTTGCCCTGAGACAGCTGAAGTCTTTTGCGGGCGAGCCGGCCTTCTTCGGGTTCCTTCGTTCGCTCACGGCTCACTATTTGAACGGCACGCTGTCGCCGAAGGAATTCCACACCTTCCTGAGCCGGCTGCCGTCGCCCTTTTCTCCCCAGCTACGGCGCGACCTCGGGACTTTTCTAGCCCGCTGGTGGACGAGCGAAGGCTGGCCAGACTTTGCGCTGGACGATCTCAGGACCGAGTCTCTACCGGAGGGTCGCTGGCTATCCCAGGTTGCCGTCAGCCAGGAAGGAGCCGTGGACTTCCCACCGATGGTCGGCGTCGAAGACGAAAGCCACCGCGTCCACTACACGCGAGCCGAGGCCGGCAAAACGCCGGACGCCGCCCATTGGCTTGCAAACATCGTCACGCCATACAAACCCATGAAAGCGGTCGTAGACCCTGGCCACGAGGCGTTCGATTCGAACCGTTTCAACAACTCCAGCTCGGGCGCCGGCCTGCAGTTCTTTCCCGGCTCGGCGGAAACGTTGCGGGACGACGCGTATACCGTCGTATGGCTCCCCTATGCGTTCCGTCGCCCTGGCGAACCTTTTTCCATCGGCCTCCAGGGCGCCCTCTTTCGTTACATCCAGGGCGGCGCTTACGCCAAAGTTGAAGTCGCGCCCGCCGACAAACTCGGCTCGGTCCAGATTAAGCAGAACTTCCAATATCCTTCGGTCGCCATGAGCTCGGAGTTCTTGTTCGACCAGAACTACGACAATGACCGGTTGGCGGAAGTCGCCGTCCAGCGGTCGCCTCTTTTCGCCGGCAATCCCCAAATCAGCCTCGCGGTGAAAGGTCGGCATCGGGAGCGGACCGGCGAGCCGCTGTCTTCCCACGAGACCGTAGCGCTCTCGACTTCGATGAAGCCCCGCGGTCGCTCACGTTACTGCGGCTATAGCCTCAGCGCCGAGATCGAACATGCGCCTGAGGCCCTGGCGCACGGCTTTTGGTATGAGAGAAAGCTCGGCGTCGTAGCCGGAGACTGCAACCTCACGGCTCGGACGAATCTCGCCATTCGCGTTTTCTCCGGCGCCCTCTATGGCCAAGGCGAGGTCCCGGACGCCGTTCTTTTCAAGCCCACCGATCTGCAAGAAGCGCGGCTGCGAATGGACCAGCGCGGACTGGCTCGGGACAAGAAGTTGACGGTCGTCGGCACGGACCTGATGTTGCCATTCTACATACCACTACCTGGCGACACGATGATTCTGGCGAGGCAAATGCGTTGGCGGCTCTTCTATGACTACGGCCGGGCCTACGACGAAAGGATCGACTACCGTTCGGCTGGCTGGGGCTTCCTTTTGCCGTTCGGAGGGGATCTCGCGGGGGCTGGATCGCTGGCGCTGACCCGACTTACGGTTTTGGCCATCGCCTACACGAAGGTCGACGGCGAGGTCTCGCGTCACCCGTCGATCGTCTTCGACGTCACTGGCGAACTTTGAGGGGAAACCAGGTTCGAGCCGCACGCTGGTAGGTAAAGTAGAAGACCGCACCGAGCGCTCCTCCGACGATGAATCCGGCAAGCACGTCGCCAGGAAAGTGCACGCCGAGGTAAATTCTCGAATAACCGGTAAAGAGCGTCGCCAATCCCGCAACGACCGCGACCCACCGCCGGCGAAAGGTCAGCGTGGTAACGACGGCGACGGCCATGCCGTTCGCCGCGTGGTTCGAGGGGAAACCGAAGTCACTTCCGCATCCCTCTTGGACGAGGCGCACTTCTGCCAGCTGGTGACAGGGCCGTTCGCGAGCCACGAACGGCTTGATGAGTTGATAAGTAACGCCGTCGGTTACCCCGATGGTCAGGCTGAGTAAGAGGCAAAAGTTGATGAGGCTCTTTTGGCGCCTAACAAGTGCGTAGACGAAGAGGCAACCGCCGAGCACCATCCAGGTCCAGCGACTGGACACGAGCAGCATCGCCTGATCCATCACCGGATTGCTCATCGAGCCGTTTAGGAGGTGAAAAAGCGCGGTATCAATAGCAGCCAGG
>JAYWBY010000512.1:0-10727 GCA_043781115.1 Pseudomonadota bacterium | reverse complement strand
GTAGAGGCCGATGCCGAGGACGGGCGGCGCCGAGCACAGAAGGAAGGCTTGGGCGCGCCCTTGGGCGGTCAGCGCCTTCAGCTTCCCCTCGACGCGTTCGCGTTCACGGATCGTCTTGACGATCTGCTTCAGCATGTCGGGAAGTTTGCCGCCCAAGCGGCTGCTGATGATCATCGAGCCGAAGGCGATGTTGCAGTTCGGCGTCTTGACGCGGGTGCGGACCTTGTTCAACGCTTCTTCGATCGGCATGCCGAAGTGGTATTCCTTCAGCGCCAAGGAGATTTCGTTGGCGAAGGCCATCGGGCAGTTGTCGGCGGCGACGTAGAGGCTGTCCTTCAAGGTCAGGCCGGCCTTCAGCGACGAGGCGACGGTCTGGAGTGACTCGGCCAGGGCGGCATCGAAGTCGCGGATGTAGGCGCGCTGGCGGCGGCCTTTCATGATCTTGGGCGTGACCACGAGCGTCACGAAGGCGAAGGCGCCGACCACCGACTTCGGCAAGCCCACGACGAGAAGAACCATGGCGACGAGGCCGGCGGTAGCAACGCCAATCAAAGCGAGCTCGCGGCTTTGCTTGCTCTGCTCGGCTTCTTCGCTGCCGGGCAGCATGCCGCCGAAATAGCCGGCCAATTTCTTCCGGCAACTAAAAAGCAGCGTGGCGGCGGCCAAGGCGACACCGAGGTGGCTGACGTAAGTGACCGGAGCGGAGGGGAAAAGCATCATGACTTCCTCGCTTTGCCGGCCTTCAGGTCGAGCACTTCCGCGGGGCTTTTGGGCAGCTCTTCGGCCTCCCAGAATTCCGCCAGATTTTGTTTGTGAAGTTGCACCTTTTCGCTCCGGTCCCGGCTGTAGAGGGGGACGACTTGGTATTCCCCGGTGGCTCTGTCGATGCCCTTGATCCAGGAGATGTCGGTGACGCAGCGTTTGCCGTTCCGTCTCCTGGTCTGCTGAACAATAACCGAAAGGGCCGAACAGATTTGTTCCCGGATTGCTCGGAGCGGCAAATCCATGCCGGCCATCAAAACCATCGTTTCTAGCCGTCTCAGCATATCTTCCGGGGTGTTGGCGTGAGCGGTGGTCATGGAACCATCGTGGCCGGTGTTCATGGCCTGAAGCATGTCGAGGGCTTCCGCTCCCCGGCACTCGCCGACGATGATGCGGTCCGGGCGCATCCGCAGCGTGTTCTTCACCAGGTCGCGGATGGTTACGGCTCCGACGCCCTCCAGGTTGGCAGGACGAGTTTCTAGACTGATCACGTGGGCCTGCTGCAGCTGAAGCTCGGCCGCGTCCTCGACCGTGACGATGCGCTCGTCGTCGGGGATGAAGCTCGACAAGGCGTTGAGCAGCGTCGTCTTGCCGGAGCCCGTGCCGCCGGAGATCATGACGTTCTTCTTCTCTTCGACGATGAACTGGAGGAAGGACGCCATGTCCTCCGTCAAGCTGTCCCAGCCGACGAGTTGCGGTACGGAGATCGGCGTCTTCGAGAAGCGACGGATGGTGAGGTTAGGACCCTTGAGCGCCAACGGCGGAATGACGGCGTTGACGCGCGAGCCGTCGAGGAGGCGCGCGTCGACGATCGGGGACGACGTGTCGATGCGGCGGCCGACGGTCGAGACGATGCGCTCGATGACGTTGAGTAGCGCTTGGTCAGAGCTGAAGTAGACCGGCGACAGCGTGAGCTTCCCGGCGCGTTCGACGAAGATCTGGTTGCGGCGGTTGACCATGATCTCTGTCACTTTTGGGTCGGCGAGCAACTGTTCGAGCGGCCCGAGACCCATGACCTCGTCGAAGACTTGTTGTTCGATCTCTTCAGGCGAAAACTCGAAGCCTTGGGGAAACGTTAGGCTGCCGATGAGCTTTCTGAGCTTCAAGCGAGCACTTTCGCGCACCTCTTGGCTGTCGAGTTGTTTCAGGCTGATTTGGTTGACGTTCAACTGGTCGAGGAGCTTTCTCGACAGGAGCTGGCGGAGACTGTCCGGCGAGCGGAAGGCTTCGTCGGCGGCGGCTTGGAACGGGTTGGCCGCTGCGGCTTCCTTGCTTTGTTTGGTCTTCGACCGCTCGGTCATTTCTACCGGCGTCAAATTCGGCCTTTGGCCGTGATCGCTGATGGCGATCGTCACGGGAATCCGGCCGACCATCAGCTCGATGACGTCGCCGACGGCAATGGTTGAGCCGACGCTGAGCTTCTGCCCGCCGACGTAAAGCGTCGGCGTCAAGCCGACACAGCGCAGGGTTGCGTCGTCCGCGTGGATTTCGAGCACGCCCGAGATGTCCGTGCCCGAGTCACCGATCTGAATTTGCGCGAAGGCGCTATTGCCGATGAGATGGCGGCCGAGCGGCAATGCCTTGCGGATCTCTTGCTTGGCGGTCCGCCAAGTGACGAACGCGCGGGGCTGGACGGGCGAGGTAGCGGTTTGGGCGACGTCCACGACGGACTCCTCAGAAGGGCAGGTTGATTAAGAAAGTCACTTCTTCCACGGTCTTTTGCAGCGCAGAGCCAACGGCGACGCCGATGTTCTTGCAGTCGGCCGTCTTCAAATCCCCCGCCATGTTGTCGATGCAGGCCTGCTGGCCGGCGACCGAAATCGCGGCGAAGGCGATCAGGAGCGACACGGCGACGACCAGATATTCGACGGAGGCTTGGCCCCGTTCGCCGGCGCGAAACTTAACGTTTGGCTTTGGGATCGCGCGCATCTTTTTGTCCTTTCACGTAGACCGGCAGTTCGCCGCCGCCCGACGCCTTGCTGATCGAGGCGTGATCGAGGAACTTGTTCATGTCGATGCCTTCGGCTCCGAGGTTGGCCTTGGTGCCGTCTTGGACGGAGACGTCTTGCGGGTTGCGGAGCGACAGCGAAAACTCACCGTGCTTCTCGGCGAAGCTGATGAACTCGACGTCCTTCGGCGCGGCGTAGAAGCCGATCTCGGTGCCTTCCATGACTTGCCCGTTATCCCAAACACTGGCTTTGCCGACGCTGACGAGGGTTACGTCCTCAAGCAGCGTGAAGGCCGTTTGGCCGCGGCCCGGCAGTTCCATCGTCGCGATGACGTCGACGCGGTCGTTGGGTTTGATCCAGCCCTTTTGCGCGACTTTGTCCTTCACTTGCAGCGTAACCAGTCTTTTTCCCGGAGGAATTTTGCCGGCCACGGTGTTGCCCGAGCCAGCGCCGTCGACGGCGGTGAGGAGTAAGGCGTCGCCCTCCTTCAGCTCAACGGTTAGCGTCCGGCCGAGGATGTTGCGCAGGGAGTCCGGATCGACCGAGTTGGCCGTCGTCTGCGACTTCAACGTTTCGGCGTACTTCACCGAGTCGGGTTCGATCTTGCTGCCCGACGGCAGGTCCTTGGCGGCGACTATAACCGTGGCGACGGTGAAGCGTTCGATCAACGCGTCGTTGGCCGCTTCGCGGTTGGCTTCGCTCAAAGCGGCGGAGCCGAGGCCTAAGACGATGGCGCCGCCGATCAACGCCGTTTCGAGGCGCCAAAGCGGGCTCTTCTTGGCTCGCGCCAAAAGCGAGTTGCTCGGACCTTCGCCCGTTTCGGTTTCGTGGCTTTTAGGGAACGGTAACTTCATGGACCACCACCTTTGAAGAGCCGGCCGGGCCGGCGGTTATCGACAGATGAACGACGGTTTGACCGCGGCGAAAGCCGAGGACGGAACGACTAGCGGTGTCTTCCGCTAGTGAATTGCCGGGAAGGGGGAGAAAGCCCTCTTTGCTCAAAGCCTCGACGAAAAGCGTGCGGGTCGCCTCGGGAGCTGCAGCCAAGGCGGCGTTGGCGGTAGAGGTCCTCGTGCCGTTGAAATCAAAGCTCGACTGGGCGAGGAGCTGGGCGCCGGCGGGGAGACCCGGGAGCGCGCTGCCTTCGTATTTCAGCTCTCCCCGTTGCATGGCGACGGCGGCCAGTGCGCCGACGCCCGAACCATAAACCAGCGTGCCGGCGCCCGGAACATCTTGGAAGGTCAACGAGACGCTGCGGTCGAAGATGGCGCGCAGCGAGCGAAAGCCGGCTTTGAAGCAGGTCGGGCAGTCTTTCGAACGGACGTCGGCGACTAGTAGGGTGCGGGTTTCGGCGTCGTCGACGACGCGCACGGTGTAGTGACCAGCGAGCTTCGTGATCAGCTCCTGGCGGAGGTCTTCGTCGGGCGTTCGGCCGTTTAGGAGCAGGACGTCGAGATCCTTTCCATTGATCCGGCCTTTGCCGACCACGGCGGCGAAACCCCATTCGCGCAGTTCGCCTAACGACAATTGGCGTGGGCCGTCGGCGGCCAATGCCGTGCCACTTGACGACAAGGCGGCGATGGCTAGGGCAATGGTTGCGAAGGATTGGCGAAAGTTCATGGCGGTTCCGTCGGCAAATGGACTGAAGTTGCGCGAGTGGTCAAGGGCCGCTCACCGTCTTTCGTTTATACGGGAAAAGGCGCTGGTCGCTTGACCGCTCTTGCCGCGAAAATCTTCGGCGACGTTGCAAGAGCGGTCAAACCGCGAGAGCCCATTTGCGGTTAAATCATTTTCAGTCGCCGAGACCGGCGCACAACCCATCCGGTCCCAACCAAGAGGTCCAGAGTCATGATCCACCGCCTACTAACCTTTCTTCTTCTCGCCACGCTCGGCCTGCCCCTCGCTTACGCCGGCGAAGGCTTCGAAATGGGCGTCGGCGAAACCAAGGTCTTGGACCTGAAGGAACTGGCCGACTCGGTGAATTTGTCGACGGGCGGCGTCGTCACCGTCAGCAAAGGCACGAACAAGGCGGCCATCGTCGTCGAGGCCAAATCACCTGGTCATACGGAACTGACGGTGAAGCTTTCCGGCGGCCGCGTCGTTTCCTATAGCGTAACGGTCTCGGACGCCTCGGCGCTCAACCGCCAGATGGATGCCGTCCGCCGCATCTTGGCGAGCGCTCCGGAGCTCGGCGTCGCCCGCCAGGGCCGTCAAATCATCATCTCCGGCAAGGTCCGGACGCGCTCGGCGCTGCAGAGCTTGTCCAACGTCAAGGCGCAGTTCCCGGGCACGATCATCGACGCGACCGAGAAGAACGTGCCCGAAGCCAACGCCGTCGTCCAAACGATCAACCGGGTTTTGACGGAGAACGACATAGGCAACATCCAAGCGACCTCCTATGGCCGCATCCTCGTCCTCGAGGGTTCGCCGAAAGACGACTCCGAGCGCGAGCTTGCCCTGCGCATCGCCAAGATGATCAGCTCCGACATCGAAGACCGCATGAGCAAGACCTCTTCGGCGGCGCCCAGCATCAGCATCGAAGTGATGTTCGTCGAAGTCCAAAAGACCAACACCGAGACCTTCGGCCTGAAGGACCAAACCCACGTCGACGAGCAAGGCAAGAAGCACATTGCCCGAACGCCGCTTGGCGAAGCCCACCACCCGGGCATCGGCGGCTCCGCCGGCAAGCTCAACTGGCAGATCGGCTCGCTCACGGCATTCCTGCAGATGATCCAGACGAAGACCAGTTCCCGTGTCTTGTCCAACCCCCAGCTCATCACCCGCTCGGGAGTGGAAGCCAAGTTCCACTCCGGCGGCAAGATTTTCCTCGAGACCCACACCGTCCAGAATGGCGTGACCATGGTCGAACTGAAAGAAGTGAAGTACGGCATCGAGCTCGGCGTCTCGCCGGTCATCGACCGCTTGGGCCAGATCGACGTCAAGCTGAGCAGCAACGTCAGCGAACTCGGCGCCCCGAAATACGACGGCGCGCTCCCGACGCTGCTCGGCACCGCCGTCGAGACCGCCGTGACTTTGAAAGACGGCCAAAGCATCCTGCTCAGCGGCCTCGTGAACAAGAAGAACCGCAAGTCGATCGACAAAGTGCCGCTCCTCGGTGACATCCCGATCGTCGGCGAGCTCTTCAAAAGCCGCACCTTCGACGACGAAGAGAGCGAGTTGCTCATCCTCGTGACGATGAACAAGGTCGGCGGCGCCGATCAAAAGAGCGACCAAGCCGGTCAGCTCTGGAAAAAGGGCGGCCGAGACGTGGAATTTAGCATCTTCGACTGATCCCTTCGCCTACCCCCTTCGCGTACCCAGGAGCTCGTCATGTCAGGCCAAGAACAACCGTCCCCCGACCACCCGTCGTATGCCTTAGTGACCGTCCGCGGCAGCGCCGCTCGGCATCGGGTCAGCCTGCCGGTGAAGATCGGCACCAGCGGCGCCTCGGACGTCATCGTCAACGTCGAAGCCCTGGCGGACCATGCCTATACGCTCTCGAGTCGCGACCGGAAGCTCTGCCTCGTGCGCGAACCGAGCGGCGAGATGGTCGACTTGTCGACGCTGCGCCACCTGGGTCTCGCCGTTCAAGGTCCGATCCGCTTCGTCGACGGCGACAAGCGCAAGACGACCCGTCTCGTCGTCGAAGCCCTTAGCAATGAGCAAGCCTGGTTTCAGAAGCTCCCTAGCGCCGCGCGCCGCTGGCTCGGGGGAAATTTGCCGCAGCGAGCCCGCCTGGCCCTCTGGGGACTTGCCGTCATCGGCTTGGCCGCTTTCGCCCTACACGGCAAGGACGAGGTGACGAACGATCTTTCGGCCGAGCCCCTATCTTTGAAATTCGATACCGTTCGCAGCGAATCGGTGGGCGCCAACCCGAAGAATCCAGACTTCGCCAAAGGCTACGAAAACGGCGTGACCTTCGTCGTCGACTTACCGAAGACGGCCAAAGGTCAGACCCTCCTCCTGAGCTTCGGCGCCGCCGGGTTGAACATCGGCAAGGAGCTGGCTCTGGAAGTGAACGGCCACAAAGTCTTCGAGAGCGAAGCCGAGGCCGAGTGCGCCCAGGACTTCTGCGACAAGAGCGTCCGGCTCGGGACGAAAGTCTTGAAGACCGGCAAGAACAAGCTCCACTTCGCCCACAACCAGGTCGAGAGTTCGTACTTCGTCTCGCACCTGCATCTCAGAACGCTACCGGTCTTGAAAGAGCTCGAGGCCGAACAGATGCAGCGTTGGTTCGAACTCGCTCAGCGCTCCTATGACGAGCGCGGTATCGTCCCGGAGAACCTCGTCACCGCCAAAGGCTACGTCCAGAAGGTCAGCAAAATGGCGGGCGAGCGGGACGGACCGCTCGAGGTGCCGGCCAAAGCGAAAGTTCTGGAGAACGACATCGACCTGGCGTTCAAGAAGGTTACGAGCGACCTTTGGACCGCTTACGCCATGCACGAAAAGTTGGGCAAGAAGCTCGAAATGGAGCAGACGCTCGGCCAGCTGCTAAAACTCTTCCCCGACGCCCGCTCCGACGAGCACGCCGGCATCATCGAAAAATTGGAAGCGCTCAAGGAGCAAAAGCCATGACCGATTACCGCCTCCTGCAGCTCGGCGCGGAAAGCCGCGGCGAGATTCTCGCGAAGGGCCAGGCCACCTTGCTCGCCAAGGGAGTGAGCATCACGCTCGCCGATGGCGACGGCAACTTGATGATCGAACACTCCAACGGCCGGATCGGCAATGTCACCGCGGAAGTCGCCGTCGACGGCGTCCCCGTTTATGAAGTGGCGCATGCGCGCCCTCTCCAAGTGATAAAAGTGGAAAATAGCGAGTATGTCTTGATGCCGCCTTACGGCGCGTTCGTCCGCAGCCGTGGCTTGACGCCAGCGCCGGCGGTGAAACTCGAGCTCGCGGCAAAGGCACGCGAGGTTCCGGCACCTCAAATCGCGGTCCCTGCCCCTGCTCGAAAACGCCGAATGGCCCTGTTAATCCTCCCTGCACTCATCGCTACGGCAGCCGCCGCGATGGCGATCATTCCCGAGAAGAAGGCCGCTCCGGCGGTCGAGCAGGCGGAAGAAGAGAGCGGCGATTCTCCAGCCGAGGTCGCGCCGACGGTCATTGCTCCGGTGCCGGCCCCTGTCGCACCGGCTGTGGTTGCGGCTCCGGCACCGGCTCCGGCTCCGACTTCCGCCGTAGCACTTTCTCCCGCCGAACCGGCGCCTCAGGTCGACGTCACTGCTGTCGCCACGAACAACATCAAAGCCAAAAAAGCGCCAGAAGACAAGGGCACCGGCGTCGCGCTGCCGCAAGCCCGCGAACGGCAGATCAGGGACTTGGCCCAAAGCTACCAGCTCGAAGGTGGATTTGATCCGGAAGGTGCGGCGAAGAAACTGCGAGCGCTGAAGAAGTCGGTCCCCGCCAACGCCCGAGTGCAACGTGATCTCGATCGCGCTTTGAAAGCGATTGGCAATTGAGGTCAAGGATCTACGAACTTGCCTGAAAAACCCAGCAAATCAGGGCAAGTTCGGTCAAGCGCCGAAGTGAGACACCGTTTATAAGTAACCCATGAGTCAGACGACTCGCGATTAACACACACACTCAGGAGTTCGCCATGAAAGCCCAGGTTTCCCTTCGCAGCAAACGCGGCCAAAATACCGCCGAATACCTCATTATGCTCACCCTCGTCGCCATCGGCTCGATCGGCTTGATGACCGCTTTCGGCAAGACGATCCAAAGCAAAATCGCTTATGTATCGGCCGCGATTTCGGGCAACGAAGGCGAGTACGATGCCGCCAAGACCGCTACGGCCGACAAGGCCAAGAAGGCCAACGACAAGACCAAACGCGTTGGCGACATCAAAATGGAAGGAGTCGACAAGGCCGACCTGAAGAGCGAATAACGCTCTTCCAACTTCATCTCTTCTGACGCTCCATGCTCAAAAGGCCCGGAGCGTCATTTTTTACATCGTGCCGAACATCCGGTCGCCCGCGTCGCCGAGCCCCGGGATGATGTATTTCTTCTCGTTCAAGCCTTGGTCGATCGCCGCCGTAAAGATCGGCACGTCTGGATGATGCTCTTGGACGAACTCGATGCCCTCGGGAGCCGCGAGCAAGCACACGAACTTCAAGGACCGGGGATTCGTTTCCTTGATGCGGTCCAAGGCCGCGACGGCCGAATGGCCGGTGGCTAGCATTGGGTCGACGACAATGGCGTCGCGTTCCGGCATGCCGGGAGGCATTTTGAAGTAGTATTCGATGGCGACGTGCGTCTTCGGCTCGCGGTAGAGACCGATGTGGCCGATGTGGGCCGACGGCATCAATCTCAGCATGCCGTCGAGGATGCCGTTGCCGGCCCGAAGGATCGAGATCAAGACCATCTCGCGACCTTTTAGCACCGGGAACTTCGCCTTCATCAGCGGCGTCTCGATTTCTTCCAAGGTCGTCGGCAGGTCGCGCGTCACTTCGTAAGCGAGCAGCATGGCGATTTCACCGGCCAAGCGGCGGAACTTGCTCGTGCTCGTGGCCTTCTTGCGCATGATCGTGAGCTTGTGCTGCACCAATGGATGGGTGATGACGGTGACTGGCGCCGGCATGGGAGCTCCTTGCGGTAAAATCGAACGTTAGAACACGGTCCCGTCGCTGGCAAGACGGATCGGCGGGCCGCCGCCTTCTCGGAGCTTTTCGGCGATTTTGCGGCCGGCGGCCCAAGTGCCGCCTTGCAGCACTTTCGCGAGCGGCAAATCGAGCGACGACATGCCGAGCTCTTCACGGATCAGCTCGGCGACCTGATCGAGTAAACAAATGGTCAGAGCGCGCCATTCGACGATCACCTCGGAGTCGGGCTTATGCGCGTCGACGAGGATGTTCGGCTGCTTCGGGGTGATGACGCCCAGATCCACGAAAAGCCCGCCGTTGCGGTACTCGGCGAGGCCGGTGAGTTCGTCCATGTCGTTGATGACCAAGCCGCCGTCTTCCAGGGGTTCGACTAGCGAATAGCTGAGCCACTGCGACAGTTTGTGAAACGGCACTAGACCCATGCCGAGGTCGCCCTGCGGCAAGAGCGAATGCTTCCAAACGTCGCCGAGGTTGACGCCGGCCATCGTGATGCGTCCGGGCCAAATCGAGCTCAAAGCTTCGAGGATCGTCGTCAGGATCTTCCTCGCCGGGAGCTTGCCGTTGCCCGCGTGGCCCGCGAGGTAGTCGAAGACGTTGCCGAGCCGCGGTTCGATGTCGCCGAAGTGCTTTTTGCTGTGTTGAATGGCGGCGCCGAGCTTGTGGAGCAGCGCTAAACGTCCGTCGAAACCCTGCAGCGGATTGGCGGCGCTCACTTGGAAATAAGCGGAAAGCTGATTCTTGCCGATCGCCTTCAGCCCCATCGGATCGACCATCAGCGGTCTGTCGGGGTCGCTCGAGAAGCCGCCGTCCATGAACATGGCGAAGCTGGCGACGGCTAAGCCTTCCGAGCGGCGGTAAGTCTTGCCGTCCGTCTCGTCTTTGAACTGCCACTTCATCCCCGCGCCGGCGTCGAGCAGCACGCTGACGATAGCGAGCTCGATCTTGGCCTTGGCTTGTTCGTCCTCGGGCAGGTCGCCAAGTTTTTTCGCGAGCTGGGCCAGCCGTTCGTCACCGAAATGCCGCCAGCGGCTATGATAGGGGATGTCGAGCTTCGGGTATTCGCCCTTGATCACGTCGAGCACGTACTTGGCGGCGGGCGCCAATTTGTCGGCGTGGAACTGAAAGTGCTTCAGTCGCCCTGCCTCGGCCAACGCGAAGATCCGGCCGCATTGGTCGCGGATGGCTTTGGGGGTCCTGAGATAGCTGGCGGCTTCTTTGGCGTCCATCAAATGCTCTAGGCGTTAAGGGTCATTGCGTCAAAGGGGCATTGCGTTAGGGGTCATTCGTCCAGGCCACGGCCCTTTTGTTGTTTCAGTTCCTTGGCGTCCGGCTTCGCTCCTGGGGTAAAGTACCCGGCCGCCATTTTCGCGTCCATTTCGACCTGCGCGTCGGCGGGGATGAGACCCGCCGGAATCGA
>JAYWBY010000511.1:0-10738 GCA_043781115.1 Pseudomonadota bacterium | reverse complement strand
TCGGCGCGAATACCGTGACGGAGAGTCGGCTGCTGGGCTTTTTTCGCCCGGGGAGCGGCGCGCATCGATAGATCCTCTTGAAGAATGGCCGAGGTAATTCTACCTCCGCTTCTCCGTCCCTCCCTGTCTCCGTGGTCTGCGGCGGCCGGCCGGTTAAGCAGACCACGGAGAAAGGGAGGGAGGGAGACTGGGAGCGGCCGGCCAGAGTGACTAATGCCTCCCGAGTCTAACCCTTGAGGCCATCTCTGAAGATGAAAAACACTGCGCCGACCATGCAGAGCGACGCCCAGACGAAGTTCATACTAATCCGTATCCCCATGTAAAAATAGGCAAATCCGACAAAGACCAGAAGCGTCACGACCTCCTGAATGATCTTCAGCTGCGGCAACGAGAAATAGGCGGATCCGAGCCGGTTCGCCGGCACCTGGAAGCAGTATTCGAAGAGCGCGATTCCCCAGCTGACCAAAATCGCCACCCAAAGGGGGCGGTCGGCGAGATTCTTCAAGTGGCCGTACCAGGCGAATGTCATGAAAAGGTTCGACAAGAAAAGCAGCATCACCGGTTGATACATGGATCTCTCCGCCCGTATATATGAACGACCCTAGGTCGGCAGGCAGGTATCTTACCGCAACTCGAAAGGACCGGACCATGCAGCTTTACTTGGACCATGACTGGATCAGTCCCTATTCCTTTGCCGCGTTCGTCGCGTTGACGGAGAAGGCCGTGCCTTTCACTTTGATGCCGCTCTTTCTGGCCAAGGGCGAGCACCAGCGCCCGGCTTACGCGAAGAGTTCGCTCACGGGCAAGATTCCCTGCCTCGTCGACGGCGATTTCTGGTTGCCGGAATCGGCCGCCATCGTCGAGTATCTCGAGGAAAAGTTCCCCGCCCCGGCCCACAACCGGCTCTTGCCGGTCCGCCTCGCCGACCGCGCCCGCGCCCGCATGATCATGGCTTGGGTCAGGAGCGATCTGATGCCGCTTCGGGAAGAGCGCCCGACGACGACGATGTTCTATCAAAAGGCCGACAAGCCGCTCTCGAAAAGCGGAGAAGAGGCCGCGGCGAAGCTCTTGGCCGTCGCCGGAGAGCTGATCCCGAACGGCAAGACCCAGCTTTTCGACACCTGGTCGAGCGCCGACGCCGACCTGGCCTTCATGTTGCAACGCCTGGTCATGAACGGCCACAAGGTCGACTCTAAAATCGGCAACTTCGTCGAAGCGCAATGGAGCCGGCCTTCCGTCCGCGCCTTTGCGTCGAAGAAGCGGCCGACCACCAAGGAGATGCCGTGAGTGATGCGAGTGGGGGACCTAAGCCCAAGGCCGTTCTTGTCGGCGTGCAGTTGCCGAACGTCAGCGACGTCGATCACCAGGCGTCGTTGACCGAGCTCGGGCGTCTAGTGACGACGCTCGGCTACCAAGTCATCGCGACCTTGTCGCAGAAGCGCGGCGCGCTCGAGAACTCGACGGTCGTCGGCGAGGGCAAGCTCCAAGAGCTCGGTCGCCTCACCGGCGGCACCGGCAAGGTCGCCTCGCGCGTGCCGGCGAAAAAGCGCAAGGACGAGGAAGCGGCGGAGGACGAGATGTCGGCCGCCCAGGCCGCCGCGAAGGCTAAGGCCACCCTCGAAGAGGAAGAAGAACAAGAGACCGGCAACGTCGCCGAGAAGGCCGACAAGGTCATCTTCGACAGCGAGCTCAGTCCAAGCCAACTCCGCAACCTCGAGACCGCCACGGGAGCCGAAGTCCTCGACCGCACCGGCGTCATCGTTGAGATCTTCCACCGCCACGCCAAGACGCGCGAAGCCCGCATCCAAGTCGAGATCGCCCGGTTGAAATACTTGGCGCCGCGGCTACGCGAATCCCGCCAGGGCCAGGACCGCCAGGGCGGCGGCATCGGCGCGAAAGGCGCCGGCGAAACGGCCCACGAGCTCGACAAACGCCGCATCCGCGACCGGATTTCCGAGCTGGGTCGCGAACTCGAGGACATCCACGTCAACCAAGTCGAGCGCCGTCAACGCCGCACCGAGCAGTTGACGGTCGCGCTGGTCGGTTACACCAACGCCGGCAAGTCCTCGCTGATGCGGGCCTTGACCGCGAGCAACGTCCTGGTCGAGGACAAGCTCTTCGCCACGCTCGACACCACGATCCGCGCTTTAAGCCCCGAGACCCAACCCCGCATCTTGGTCTCCGATACGGTCGGCTTCATCAAGAAATTGCCACACGATCTCGTGGCGTCCTTCCGCTCGACGCTCGACGAAGCCGCTGACGCCTCGCTGCTGCTCTATGTCGTCGACGCTGCCGATCCCACCTGGCGCGCCCAGCTCAAAGTCACGCAAGATGTCCTGGCGGAGATCGTCAAGGGTGACGCACCATCGCTGCTCGTGCTCAATAAAATCGACTGCCTCGACGAGTTTTCGCTCGCCGGACTGAAGCGGGAATTCCCGAAGGCCCTGCCGCTGTCGGCGAAGAAGCCCGAGGACGTGCAAAAGCTCCGCGACTACATCATTGCCCACTTCGACGCCGCGATGCAGGAAGCCGACCTCGTCGTCCCCTACGAAAAGAGCGCCGTTCTCGGCGAAATCCGCAAAAGCGTGCGGGTGCTCGGCGAGACCCACAGCGACACCGGCACGACCTTGCGCGTCCGCGGCTTCGCCGAGGACATAGCGCGCCTCGTCAAACGTCTGGGGTCCAGCGCCTAGAGTCAAACGCCTGAACCAGGTCTCTTAGCCAAACGTTTCAACATGCGCTCCCGCTGCAGAACGGCCTTCGCGGTCGTCAGGATGCGGTCGATGCCGTCGGTCTTCGGCACGAAGGCGCGGACGGTGTCGGGCCACTGCTTCATCTTTTCCGATTGGCTGAAGTCCTCACCGCTGACGATGATGACCGGAATGTCCTTGAAGAAGGTGTCGACGTACTCGGCGATTTCGTCGCCTCGGATCGTGTCCATGTAAAAGTCCACGATCGCCAGGTCGTAGTTTTTGATGCGGGCAAACGAACCCATGTCGACGAGCGAGGTGAAATAGCTCGGCTCGAAGCCCGCGGCCCTCGCCTTGGTCGTGAGCAGGGTGCCGAAGTTCGAGTCGTCGTCGAAGATGACGACTTTGTCGGCGCCGGATACAGTAACCGACGGGTGAGAGAGATTTTCCACTCAGGTTCCTTTGGGTCGCGGTGATTGCTAGGAGTAGACGTTTGCAAGAAAGTTGCCATGGCGCGCCGCCAAGCAAATGGCAGGCCTGCCTAGCCAATTGTAGTTTTTTTCATGCACTCCGTCTCCAATTCCCGACGGCTAAATATGGCCCTCAGTCGCGCCTCTCTGCTTTGTAAAAGTGTTGTAAAACCGCGGCCTATGACCGTTCTTTTACAGTGCGAAACGAGCTTTGCGCCGATAATCAGGATATGGATGGATTTCCTGGCGCGCCCAGCTTCGCGCGCCCCCGAAAATGGGAGTATTCGTAATGATTATCATCACCTTCTTCTTTGCCCACTACGCCCTGTCAATCTTCTGCCAGACGTTCTTTCTGCATCGTTACGCGTCCCACCGGATGTTTACGATGAGCAAGGGCTGGGAGCGGTTTTTCCACTTCCTGACCTATATTTCGCAGGGTGCTTCCTATTTAAACCCAAAGGGTTACGCCCTTTTGCACCGCCTCCACCATGCCTACAGCGACACCAAGAAAGACCCGCATTCGCCGACGAACTTCCCGGACGTCTTCCGGATGATGTGGTCGACCAAGCTCCGCTACGAGGCCCTGACCGTCGAGACCGAAATCCCGAACACCCGCTTCCAAGGCGGCATCCCGGAATGGCCGCTGATCGACAATCTGGGCAAAAATCGCTTTTCTAGCCTTGTCTGGGTCGCCTTCTACGTCGCCTTCTACGCCATGTTCGCGACCGCCTGGTGGATGTGGCTGCTCCTACCCGTCACGATCTTGATGGGTCCAATCCACGGCGCCATCGTCAATTGGTGCGGCCACCGCTACGGCTACCGCAACTTCGACGTCGGCGACCAGTCGCGCAACACCCTGATTTTCGACATCGTCACGTGGGGCGAGCTGTTCCAAAACAACCACCACCGGTTCTGCACGAGCGCCAATTTTGCGTGCCGCTGGTTCGAGGTCGATCCGACCTACCAGATCATCAAGGTTTTGCGCCTGCTCAAGATCATCAAAATGAACGTCGCCGAGGTCCCGTACCTCAACGCCAAGCAGGCCCAAGAATTCAATTGGGGCATTCCGCACGCTGCGGCGGAAGCGAAAGAAGCCTGATACTGTGGGCGGGTGACGACAACCACCACGCCCCAGATGATCAAGCGCCTACTGACTTTCGCCCGGCCCGAAGCCGGCCGCTTGGCGCTCGGCACCGTTTTCTTGGGCCTCGGCTCCGGCATGATGCTGGCGTTCCCCCAAGCCGTCCGCATGACGCTCGACGACGCCTTGAAGAGCCACGACCTCGGGCTCGTCGATCGCATGGGCCTCGCCATGCTCGTCATCCTCGTCATTCAAGCGATTGCTTCGGCGCTGCGCTATTACCTCTTCACTTGGTCCGGCGAGCGCATCGTCCGCAACATCCGCTCGAAGCTCTTCGCCGCCTTCCTCCGCCAAGACATCGGCTTTTATGACGGCCAGATGACCGGCGACCTAATGAGCCGCTTGAATTCCGACGCGACGGTTTTGCAAAACGCGCTGAGCGTCAACATCTCGATGATGCTGCGCAGCGCCGCGTCGACGATCGGCGGCTTGTCGCTCCTCGTCTATACGTCGCCGAAGCTGACTTTGGCGTTGCTCGCGGCGCTGCCTCCCGCGGCCTTCATGGCCGCGAAGTTCGGCGGCAGCGTTCGCGGGTTGTCGAGGAAAGTCCAGGACGCCGTCGGCGTCGCGAGCGGCGTGGCCGACGAAACCTTGACCAACATCCGGACCGTGCGCTCGTTCGCCGCAGAAACGAGCGAAGGCCAGCGCTTCGACGCAGCGCTGGCGGCCGCGCTCGAACAAGCCCGGATCCGCATCAGGACCATCGGCCGCTTCATGGGCGGTCTGTCGCTTTGGGGTCTGGCGGCGATCGCCGCCGTCCTTTGGTACGGCGCGCGCATGGTCGTTCTCGGCGATCTGACGATCGGTACTCTTTCGGCTTACGTTCTCTACACGTTGACGGTCGCCGTCTCGGTCGGCACGCTCGGGAGCCTCTGGACCGATTTCATGAGCGCCTCTGGCGCCGCCGGACGTATTCTGCAAATCCTCGACCGCCAACCAGAAATTTTGCCGGAAGGCGGCCTCGAGCCGCAGTCGGTGAGGGGCGAGCTGAACCTCGACCGAGTGACTTTCGCCTATCCGAAACGCTCCGACGTCACCGTCTTGAAAGAGCTGACGCTGAAGATCGCCCCCGGTCAAGTCATCGCCTTGGTCGGACCTTCTGGCAGCGGCAAGTCGACGGTCGCCGGTTTGATCCAGCGCTTTTACGATCCGCTCGCCGGCAAAATTACACTCGACGGCGTGGATCTGCGTGAGCTGTCCGGCTCGTGGCTTAGACGCCAGATCGGGACGGTGTCGCAAGAACCCGTGTTGATGTCGACGAGCATCCGCGACAACATCGCTTACGGTCGCCCCGACGCCTCGCTGACAGACATCCAAGCGGCGGCGCGCTCGTCACACGCGGAAGAATTCATCCAGCGCTTTCCGCAAGGCTACGACACGCTGGTCGGCGAACGGGGCGTGCAACTCTCCGGCGGTCAGCGGCAGCGTTTGGCGATCGCGCGCGCCATGCTGAAGGATCCGCGCCTCCTGATCCTCGACGAAGCGACGAGCGCCCTCGACGCGGAGAGCGAGCACTTGGTCCAAGAGGCTTTGCAGCGCCTGATGAAGGGCCGCACGGTGCTCGTCATTGCGCACCGTTTGTCGACCGTGCGGCACGCCGACCGCGTCATCGTCCTCGGCTCCGGGAAAATCGTCCAGCAGGGCGGCCACGAAGAGCTGCTCAAAGATACATCCGGAGCTTATTATCAGCTCGTGCAAAAACAAATGTCAGGTTAGGAGGATTTCATGAGTCAGAGACGCTTGCTTCCCGAGACCAGCTTGTCCCCGCGCGCCGCCCAAGCGATGCAAGGCTTTCACGCCGACGTCGTCGAAGAAGTCGCGAAGGCGGTGCAGAGCCAAGCCGTCGTCGTCGTCGGCATGAAACAGAACCCCGTAGTCAAGAAGGCGCGCCGCGCCCTCGAAGCGACCGGCACCAAGTTCGCCTACCTCGAATACGGCAGCTACATGTCGGAGTGGAAAAAGCGCCTGGCGATCAAGCTCTGGAGCGGCTGGCCGACCTTTCCCCAAGTCTTCGTCAACGGCGTCTTGATCGGTGGATTCAGTGACTTGAAGGCCGGACTCGCCGACGGCAGCATCAAGTTGCCGGCGAAAAAGTAGTGCGCTGACTTGGCGCGGCATGATAAGCCCCCTGCAGCTCTTAGCATCGAATTTCGTTGAATTTTGCGGGCGGGTGAGACTTGGGCAAGCAGACGAACCTAGGGCCTTTGGCCATTCTGGCGCTCTTCGCTTCGGCCTGCGGCCCCCAGCCGCTTAACTCCGTCGCGGATTCACTGCAAGTCCTCGACGAGCGCGTCGACCTGCTGCTCCGCCAAATGACGCTGGAAGAGAAGATCGGGCAACTGACTCTTTATTCCACGGATTGGGAAAGCACCGGACCGTCGGTGCCCCAGCAGTACAAGGACGAGATCAAAACGGGACGCGTCGGGGCCATCTTCAACGGCTACACTGCGGCGTTCACGCGCGAACTGCAGGAATTGGCGGTGGATAACTCCCGCCTCGGCATTCCACTGATCTTTGGCTACGACGTCATCCACGGCTACAAGACGATTTTCCCCATACCTTTAGGCGAAACGGCGAGCTGGGACCTCGGGCGGATGCAGGGCACGGCGCGCGTCGCGGCCACCGAGGCGTCGGCCGCGGGCCTCCACTGGACGTTCGGGCCGATGGTCGACATCGCCCGCGATCCGCGCTGGGGACGCATCGCCGAAGGCGCCGGCGAGGACACCTTCCTCGGCTCGGCGGTTGCCGCGGCTCGCGTGCGCGGTTTCCAGGGCGACACGCCCGGAGCCGACGACGCCATGCTGGCTTGCGCCAAACATTTCGCCGCGTACGGCGCGGCTGAAGCAGGGCGGGACTACAACGTCGTCGACGTTTCCGAACGCACGCTCCGCGAAGTCTACTTGCCGCCGTTCAAGGCCGCCGCCGCCGCCGGCGCCGCGAGCTTCATGACCTCCTTCAACGAAATTTCTGGAGTGCCGAGCACGGCCAACTCGTGGCTCGTCAACGACGTCCTGCGCGGCGAGTGGGGGTTCAAAGGCTTCGTCGTTTCCGACTTCACCGCGATCAACGAACTCATCGCCCACGGCGTCGCCGACGATCTGGCCAAGGCCGGCGAGCTGGCGCTGAAGGCCGGCGTCGACATGGACATGCAGGGGGCCGTTTACAAGAGTCAGATGGCGAACTTGATCGCCGCCGGCCGCGTGCCGGAAGCGGACGTCGATCAAGCGGCTGGTCGGATTTTGAAGTGGAAATTCGTTTTGGGGCTCTTTGACGATCCTTACAAATTCAGCGACGCCCAGCGCGAAGCCGCACGAGTCTTCACCACCGCAAATCGCGACACAGCCCGCGACATGGCAAAGCGGTCGATAGTGTTGCTGAAGAATGCCGGCGCGGTCCTGCCGCTCGGCAAGGCGGTCGGCACCATCGCGCTGATCGGCCCGCTCGGCGACGACCAGCGGGACTTGCTCGGGCCGTGGTCCGGCGCGGGAGACGCTGAACCGGTAGTTTCGCTCCTCAGCGGCATCAAGGCGAAGGTTTCGGAGCAGACCCAGGTCATCGTCGCCAAGGGCGCCGACTTCGTCGGCGAGGACCGCTCGGGATTCGCTGCCGCTCTCGCCGCGGGACGCCAAGCCGATGTCATCGTCGCCGCGCTCGGCGAGCCGGCGTCGATGAGCGGCGAGGCCGCGAGCCGCAGCTCGATCGACCTGCCGGGAGTGCAGCTCGAGCTCCTCCAAGAACTGCAAAAGCTCGGGAAACCCGTCATCGTCGTCTTGATGAACGGCCGCCCGCTCATCCTCAATTGGCCCGACGCCAACGTTCCGGCGATTCTCGAGACGTGGTTTCTCGGAACAGAAGGCGGCAACGCCATTGCCGACGTCCTCTTTGGCGACTACAACCCGTCGGCGCGCTTGCCCGTCAGCTTTCCGCGCGCTGAAGGCCAGATTCCTCTCTATTACAATGAGAAGAGCACGGGCCGTCCCTTCGCCGGCGACAATAAGTACACGTCGAAGTATCTCGACGTGCCCAACACTCCGCTTTATCCCTTCGGCTTTGGTTTGAGCTACACCACCTATGCCTTCGCCAACCTGCAGTTGAGCAAGAGCGCTATCGGCACGCACGAAGACCTGGAGGTCTCCGTCGACGTCACCAACACCGGCGCGCGGGAAGGCCTCGAGACGGTGCAACTTTATGTGACCGACGAGTTTGCAAGCGTCACACGGCCCGTTCGGGAGCTTAGAGGCTTTAAGCAAGTGCTCCTTCAGGCAGGAGAAACGCAAACCGTCACTTTGCCGCTCACCAGCGACGCTCTGGCCTTTTACAACTTGCAAATGCAGCGGGTCGTCGAGCCCGGAACCTTCAAGGTCCAGGTTGGCCCCCAGTCCGACCAGCTCTTGAGCCAAGACCTCGTGGTGCACTGAGATGAAAATTCTCGTAGCACTCCTAGCGTTGCTTGTCGCGGGCGAGATTTTTGCCTGCGAGGACGGCGCCGAAAGCGTCGTCTCGCCCTCCGGTCTGATCGACGTCCACTTCTGTATCAAAGACGGGACGCCGCTTTATTCTGTGCGGGAGAGCGGCCGGCCCGTCGTCGGCGATTCGCACCTCGGGTTCAATTTTCAAGGCGACATCAATCTCGACCGCGCCTTCTCGCTCTCGGCGGCGACCCATGCCAGCCATTCCGGAACTTGGGAGCAGGTCTGGGGCGAACAGCGCTTGATCAAGGACGAGTACAACGAGCTGCGCGTCGAACTCACCCAGACGACAGTGCCGGCCCACCGAATGGTCGTGATCTTTCGCGCCTATGACGACGGCGTCGCCTTTCGCTACGAAGTGCCTCGGCAAGCAGGGCTAGAAGATTTCGTGATGATGCGGGAGGCGACCGACTTCGCGTTCCAGAATAAAAAGGCGTGGTGGATCCCGGCCTATCTCCCGGACCGCTACGAGCAACTCTATCGCCATACGTCGCTCGCGGAAGTTCCTTTCGCTCACACTCCTCTGACGATCGAAGGCGACGGCGCCTTTTACTCCGTCCACGAAGCCGAGTTGGTCGACTACGCAAGCATGGTTTTGAAGGGCGAGGGGGACGGGCGTCTGAGCTGCGACCTCGTTCCCTGGGCGGACGGTACGAAGGTCAAAGGGCAGACACCGTTGACGACGCCTTGGCGGACGATCCAAATCGGGCGACGCGCCGTCGATCTCTTGACGAGCAGCCTGATCTTGAATCTCAACGAACCGAACCGCCTCGCCGACACGTCGTGGATCCACCCGCAGAAGTTCATCGGCATCTGGTGGGGCATGCACATCGGCAAGTTCTCATGGAACAGCGGCTCTATTCACGGTGCCACGACAGAAAGGGCGAAGGAGTATATCGACCACGCCAAATCCCTGAAAATTCCCTCTGTCCTCGTCGAAGGCTGGAATATCGGCTGGGACTTTCCTTGGGGCGACCATTTTGATTTCACGCATGCGACGCCGGACTTTGACTTACCCGCGGTGGCGGCCTATGGCGCAACGCAAGGCGTGACGCTCGTCGGTCATCACGAAACGGCCGGCGCCGTCAGCAACTACGAGCGCCAAGTCGACGACGCCTTTCGCCTTTACCGCGACCTCGGCGTCCGGGTCGTCAAGAGCGGCTACGTCGGCGGCAAGGTCGAAGGCAACGAATGGCATCACGGTCAATTCATGGTCCGCCATCATCGCTTGATGGCCGAGAAGGCCGCCGCCTACGGCATCATGCTCGACGTCCATGAACCGATCAAAGACACCGGCCTCCGCCGCACTTTTCCGAACGTCATGACGAGGGAAGGCGCCCGCGGCACGGAGTGGGACGCTTGGGACGCCGCCGGCGGCAACCCGCCGAACCACACGACGATCCTGCCCTTCACCCGCATGCTGAGCGGCCCGTTTGATTTCACGCCCGGTATTTTCAAATTGCTGGAAGGCCAAAGGCAAGGCTTCAACCGGGTCTGGACGACCTTGGCGAAGCAACTCGCTTTGTACGTCGTCATTTACAGCCCGCTCGAAATGGCCGCCGACCTTCCGGAAAATTACGAGGGCCATCCGGCGTTCAAGTTCATCCAAGACGTCGCCGTCGACTGGGAGCGCACCTTGGCACTCAACGGCGAGATCGGCGAATACGTGACGTATGCTCGGCAGGCGCGCGGAAGTCGAGAATGGTTCCTCGGCAGCATTACGAATGAAGAGCCTCGGCACTTGGATGTGGCGTTGGATTTTCTGGAGCCGGGGCAAAGTTACACGGCCGAAATCTATCGGGATGCGGCGGATACGCACTACGTCACCAATCCGATGACGTATGTCATCGAGAGGAAGATGGTGACAAATGAGCAGCACCTCGTCCTAGACCTCGCCGCGGGCGGCGGCCAGGCGATTCGGTTTTTGCCGAACTGACTCAGGCGCCAGGTAGGCCTGGGAGCATGAGC
>JAYWBY010000510.1:0-3947 GCA_043781115.1 Pseudomonadota bacterium | reverse complement strand
TGCTGAGGACGCAGGCGAAGGCCATCATGACCTTGCGTTCGACGTTCTTCAGATCCTCGACCAATTTAGCTTTGTGCCTAAGGCCAGAGAAGAGGACGAGCGAGGAAATGACGCCAGCGGCGAGGCGGATGCCGATGATCCAAAAAAGGGGAATGTGGCTAAAGAGAGGTTTGATCAAGACGATGCCTGCCGCCATGGAAAAAAGACCGGCGATGCCCCAAGCCATGCCGACGGCCGACCGCTTGGGTGAGTGTTCGGACGCGGCGGGTTTAAGAGAAACGCAAAGGATCGCAGCAATGACGCAAATAGCGCCGACGATGCGGGCACCGGTCAAAGCCTCCCCGAGAAATAGGACGGACTGCAGCATCACGAAAGGGGAATACGTGCACTCGACGATGGCGATGCGCGAAGCCCCGATCTCCCGCAAGGCACGGAGCACCATGGCATCGGCAAGCCCAATTCCGAGAAGGCCGCTCACCAACAAAATACCCCAATCCGAACTCGTGATCGGCGGAAGAGCCGGGCCGTCGATGATCCAGATCGTCGGGACGATCAATACGAGCGCGATCGAGTTCTTCAGGAGATTAAGCACGATCGGGTGGACCTGGTCGCCGGACTTCTTGAAGAGAATCACGGAGACGGACCAGATAAAAGCACACGATACGGCTAGTAACGCTCCGAGCAAGGCGAAGTCTCCCTCGCCGGATAGGAGCATTGATCGGCGGGGAAGTCATTCACTTTAGGGGGAGGGAGGGTCATCGTCGCTGCAAGCCGTATGGAGTGTATTCCACTCGTCATCCGACAAGGCCGGCTTGGTGTTCTTCGGCCCCGGGTTGCGTTTAAGCATCGCGATGCGGTCGTCGTTGCCGGGGTGGGTCGAAATGATTGCCGGCACGTTAGGGCCTTTCTTCTCCATGCGGGTAAAGAACTCGACGAAGCCCTGACGCGAGATATGCGCGGCGTCGAGCATGCCCATCGCGCCGCGATCGGCGTCTGCTTCCGTCTGGCGGTCGAACCGTAGCGCAACGATCTGATAAAGCGTGTGGGGGTCGACGGCGATGATCCCGGAGAAGTCACCGAGCGAAAACTGCCAGAGCGAGGTCAAGATGGCCCCTCGCACCAGTGAGGCGGTGATGTGGCGCTGGATGACGTGTTGCATCTCGTGCGCGAGCACGCCGGCGACTTCGTCGGCGCTTTCGGCCGTCCGAAGAAGGCCACGGTTCAGCATGATGACGCCGCCGGGAAGCGCAAAGGCGTTGACCATCTGGTCCCGTGAAAGCACGATCTCGAATTCCACGGGCAGCGGGGCTTTGCCGACGAGGCGCTCTTTCAGGTGCTCGACGGCCTTCAGGGCGCCTTCATCTTCGCAGCGGTCGCCATCGAATTGCTTCTTGAACTGCGCGCCAGCTTTTTGTTCCCAGGCAAACGGAATGCGTCGGGCAATCAGCCGGGAAAGGGGGTTCATGGCCCACCAGCCGCCGAGGATGAGCGCCGCGACGACGCCCAGGAGGATGTAAAGTCGATTGCGACTCGACAGTTCCCTATCGTCGCGTCCGGTCTTTAGGCGTTTCAGGCCTCGGCGAAACTCTGGACCTTCGAAGCCAAGTGCAGCTTCGCCGAAGCCCTTGCAGGTGACGCGTGTATGGTCGGTGACGCTGTTGTCGACGATCAGGCCGCCCACCGGCCACTCGCTGATCATTCCATTAGTCTCAGGATTTAGGATCACGAGGTTGGCGGGCCCCAGGCGGACTTCCACTTCGACGAGGCGTGCGGTCTCGCCGTCAGTGTAAGTACCACGAAATGAGGCGTCGCCGTTCAAACTCAGACTCCGAAGCCGACGTCCAATGCATGCGCAAGACCGTCGCCCGTGGCGCTGCCGCTCGATGCGACTTGCGCTACCAGACCGAAGTCGAGAGTGCCTACGAAGCTGAACCGTTGCAAGAAGAACGACATGTTGTGGGCGATGACCCAGGGCATCGCCAAACCGCCCGTAAACATGATGCAGACCAGGTTGAAAACGAAGAGGCCGAAATAATCTCCGCCAGTCATTTGAAGACGGCCGCGTGCGGCCCCGATGGTCGTGCCGCCAATCCACGTGTGGTGGGCGCGGTAGGCCGACACTTTCGCCCGGTACCAGAAGAAGTAAATGCCGAACGTGATCAAAATGATCAGAAAAGAGCGCAAGTAGAGGGAAAACATGTCGCTGTCTTTGCCGGTGTAGCGGCACTTCATGGTGCCAAGGTAACTATTGTTGATACGTATGCCGTAGAGCTTGTTCTGCCAGATCGGCGAATAGAAGCCGAAGGTAATGATCGTCAGCAGGTAACCGCCGATGAAGGCCTTCATAAAAGGCTTCGGATCTTGGTTCATACCGAGGCGAATGCCTCGCCAGCTGCTTCGGCTATAGAGGTAGCGTTGCGATGCGTAAATCGCATACGGAATCAGAAAGAGAAAGCCGATACCGACGAGTCCGGTCACCGCGAGGCCAAGCTCCTTCGACACATGCGCGGCCCCTTGCGTGAGCCCAATGGCAACGATGTAAATGCCGACGACCTTCAAGTAACCGATCATCACTTCCTTGCCGGTGCCGTGAAAGGCAAAGCGTTGGCCGTGAAATTCACTGTTCTGCCAGAGAAATTTCCGGACTCGGACCCGGCCCCAAAACGAATAAATGCCCAGCGTGACGATGGTCAACGCAATGTTCTTCAGGATGATCAGCGCCAGGTCGACGCCCGATCCGTGAAACTGCAAGCGATACTGAGTGTCGCGAGTAGCTGGCGGCTGACCCGACGACGAAGTTTGACTGACGGCCGAATTGGGATTCATTTTGCCTCCGGAGGGGTCGCATCTTTAACGCGTGGCTTGTCGGACGGGGTCCGCCACACTTTAGCTAATTTTGCTATAATGCAGGGAAAGACCAATGATTACCGGAGGAAGAAACAATCTCCCGACACAGATTGTGCGCAAGGGAGGTTAGGCGTCCTCGTTGATGCTGACGAGCGGACAAAGGCACAAGCCAACCAAAAGGCCGATGACGAAGCCGGTCGCATGGGCAGTGTAGCTCGTCGTTTGTTGGAAGGTCGTGGGAAACAGGAGTAGGACGGAGACGCCGATGGCGCGGAAGATCTTCATCGACACCGAATATTCCGTCTCAAAGCGCACATAGAGAACCAGCCAAAGGGCGACCATGCCGTAAAGCATGCCCGAGGCTCCGAGAAGCTCGGCGTCCGGTTCGTACACGTAAATCGTCGCCATGTTGCTCAACGCGCCGACGAGCAGCGCGCCGATAGGAAATGCCAAACGACCGAAGAAGGCGTAGATGAACCAGCCGAAAATCAAGAATAGAGGCGCGTTCGACAAGAGGTGTCCGACATCGGCATGGGTGAACAGCGCGGTCAAGAGTCGCCAATATTCCCCCTTTTCGAAAACGGTCTCACCGCTTGCGGTCAGACTCGGGGGCAGGCCACGCCATTCGTGGAAGCTCGCCACCCAGAACAACGCAAAGCAGAAGAGGGTGGGGAGCATCGCCACACGCTTTGGAAAGCGGTTCATCGGCCGCGGCGGCTTCGGTGGGGACGGCGCGAAATCCTCTTCGCTCGGCACGTAGTCCGGCGGATCCGTTTGATCCTTCACGTCCGGCAGGTCTGCGTCCGAAAGGGGGCGCCGCCGGCGATAGCGAGGCATATAAAACCTCACCAGCGATTCCATTCCAAGCTGAGCTGATAAAAGCGGTCGAGGCTGGTCACATCGTCAACTTTGGCTGATTGGCGCAAGCCCGCGCTCGTCTTCAAGAGAAGTTCGGTGCCGCCTGGTTCGAAGAGGCGATAAGACAAACTCGCGTCAGCGAGGCTGCCCTGAGTCACTTTACCAGCGATGTAACCGTAGCGCAGCTCGGATTCACCCCGCAGTTGCCAGCGCCGCGCGGCATCGAACGTCCAGAGGCCTTC
>JAYWBY010000509.1:0-3957 GCA_043781115.1 Pseudomonadota bacterium | reverse complement strand
GAAAGTGTCAGGTTGCGACGAGATAGGCACTGAAGTTCGCCAAGTTGAATCAAAATACGTCACGCGAGGAGTACGATAGCGCACCGTAATTTCAAGCAAAGACGCGGCGGCGGCGGCCGGGGCAATACAGGTGGCGCCACCGGTCCTGACACGTAAAATCCGACCTGTGACTTGCAGGCCGGAGCGCTTGTCCGGTGGCGCGGAAAGTGGGTGCGCGAGGTAGTGCCTGGCCATTCCGTCTGACGATTCTGACCTCACAGTTTCAGCCAGTTGAACGGGTAGATCGAGGATAGAATCAAAAAGAGAAGTGAGTCTGCTCGTCTGCAGATGTATCGCCAGCTCCCAGCTAATCCAGGAAAGGCAAGCGAGGGTGCACGCAACTGCGGAAGCCTTTCGCACCGCATTTGTTGTCCGAAGCCTATGCCTATGCCCTTGCCGAGCTCGGACAAAACGGATGGCGAGTAACAGGGCCCGGAGACTTTGATCAAAGCAAAGGGCCACGGCCAGGAGGCCAATGAATTCCAGGGAAAAGTAATGGCGAATATGAAATTGCAGAAACGGATAGGCCGAAAGTGCCACCAGCCAGACAAGAAAAATCGCTCCTGAACGGAGACTATCAACGAGGACTAGGAATGACATCATACCGACGAGCAGAATCGGCACGTTGCCACCGAGAATTTCCAGAAGACTCTGTCGAGCTTGAAGCCATCTCCGGATGCGGCTGGCAGGTTCGATCCTTGCTTCGCCGTCGAGCTGGTACGGTTTGAAGGGAAGCGAAATGACCGATAATGACGCGGCGGCAGCCCGAGTCAATAGATCCGCCGGAATATAAGACACCAAGCCGCGAAGGGCTTGGCTCCCATAGAAGTCATATTTTTCGTGACCGATGTAAGGTGGAGAAGTTTCATCGAAGACTCGATGCGAGTATTCGCCAAAGATAGCCTGCAAGTCGTAGTCATTGTAGCGCTGAAGGACCGTATATGGGCCCGGTATGACGTGGAGTTGGTCGTCATATTGCTTGGCGAAGCCGAGATAGAGAACATGCGCAAGACTGCTGCCCCTCGTCATTCCTTTGAAGACAGGAGCTACCGTTGGACAAAAGCCAAGCAGGAAGAAGAAAAACACCGCCAGTTTTGGCTTGATGGGTCTGAACCAGCCCGTTCCCGTCACTACGAGGAGGCTTAGCGCCGCTAGTTCAGCGTACAAAAGCAAATCGATTCTGAAGCCGACCCCTATCCCCAAAAAAAGCCCCAACACCAGACTCGCGACGCAAGCCGAACGGAGAGGTCTATTGGTTTTGGCCAGCCAGGCAATGGCGAAACAGGCACCGAGAAGAAAGGGTGTCTTCGAGTAGTCTCGTAAATGAGGCAAGAACTCCAGCTGGCGTGAAGACGAGACGGCGATCAACGCGGAGAAAAATGCAACGGGCGAGGAAGTGAACATGCGGAAGAGGCAGTAGGTAAAGGCGGAGCTCAAGGCGTAGAACAGATACCGCATCAAATCGATGGAGTGCCACGATACTCCAAAGGTGTGCCAGACCGCCGCAACGCTTGACATCAGATAGGGCTGCGATCTTTGGAAGCTAGTCAGCTCGTCGGGTGCAAAAGTCGTCGTCCTTTCGCATTCGTACTTATCCGTTTCGACATTGAGAAATTTCTTCAGAGTTGGGGTCGGCGTAGCGGGCTGCACAAACCCTTGGCCGCATGCCTTCAGGACCGAGGGAGCAAACTCGCTTTGGTAAAAAGCGCCGGGACTCTTTACCCTAGTCAAATGTTCTGCAGCGCAGAGTAGCCCGACGCCAACTACCAATTGGCACAGCCACAAATCGGAGTTGCCGGCGAATGCCCGCCATTGGTCGCTAAGCCGCACAAAAAATTTTCCGATTTTTTTCAAGCGAGGATCTCAAGCGGCCGCTCAGGCAGATGGCATAATTGTCATTAATGTCGAACTGTTACGTTAAAGCGGGCATCATACCCGACGGACGAACGGTTCGCAAGCATTGAGGGGTTCAGGAATCTCGCCTAACGCAGTGTCAAGGTGAGCAAAATGGTTTAGCCTAGCATCTTGCTTTCCGCCGAGGAGTGAAACCGATAGAGACGCGAGCACCCAAGTTCAAGGACGGCCGGTCTCTTTTGCGTTTGGCCTTATACGTCTCCTTCTTCTTGGCTTACATCCGAGGGTTTCTAACCTTTCCGTTATTCGCGCTGATGATCTTGCCGATACGGCAGGGGATTCGCATCCAGCGCTCTGACGTGATCGCATCGGCGGTTATCGCGATCTACTTTGCCGCGAGACTGCCAACTATTGATTGGGTTGCGGATTTGCAGGTGTTGCGCGTCTATTTTGGCTTTTTCTTCTTCTATCTATTTTTCAAGATTTCAACGGACTCCACCGACATAAACTTCAACACGCTGGTCTTTCTTCTCGCCGCCGCGATCGGGCTTGAAGCGCTTCTGATCAATACAGTCGTGAGTCCAAGTGACCTAACGGTGTTTCCAAATTTCAAAACGGCCACGGCGCGCACGACGATCTTTGGATTCTATCAGCGACCCCATGGAATCGGTTCCAATGCATCTGTTACCAGTGGCGTTCTGGTGATCATGCTGATTTTGGCGCATCTTCAGTCGAACTTATTTCGCTTTCGACGATTGACAGGGATCGCCGCTGTCGTCGGCGTTGCCTTGTTGTCTTCTGGCGCGGGCCTGGTGTTTCTCGTGGCCGCCCTGCTGTACTTCATGAATCGGCCGAGCCGCCTCGCTTTTTTTGGAATTCTGACGGTCGCTTATCTGGCGACGTTCTTCGTTTTCGGCCACGACCCATTTCTCAATTATCCGTTCTTGGAAAAGATCTCCCCGGCAAACTTGTCGTACTTACTCTCCCTCAAAGGAGCTGAGGTGGGATCGCTGTACGAAGCCCTGAGCCAAGACCCCAGGCAATGGCTCACTGGGCTATCTCATTCGCTCCAAAAAGCACACGGAGCTTACGGCGGGGACTTTGGCTTCGTCGATCAGCTGGCGGCCCTGGGGCTTGGCGGGACAGCGCTCTATTTTGCGATCGTCGTTCCCAAAGTCAATCGCCGAAACCTCTTTCCCGTTGCGCTCATGATCTTTGCGTCAGTGCACTATGCAATGATGATCTCCGTGCCCGGCCAAATTTTATTCGGCTACTGCCTCGCAAAGTTCGCGAAGGACCCCGCTCCAAAGGGGATCTAGCGAACCCCGGGTTCGAGATAGAGCTTGTTGACTCGCAAATATCCCAGGGTGAAGACCAACATCATTCCGTATGCGATGGACGTGGCTACTGCGGCTCCGGTCAGTCCGATCCGCGGGATGAGAATTAAGTTCAGCGCAAAATTCGCGGCAGTTGCTAGCGCGGGAGAGCCGACGGTAACCAAAGCCGGCATCCCGCTGGCCGCAAGGAAATTCATGAACAGCATGTTGATCGAGACCGCGACGATGCCAGGGACCATCCACGCATAGGTCGTCGCCGACGGCAAGAATTTAGCACCGTACATCAAGGGAATAAGCGTAGGGCCCAAAATAGCAAGCGCAACGGCACCGGCGATGACGCACGGAACAGTCGTGCGCAGTGCAGCTTTTAGCGCCAGCCAACGTTCGACCTGGCCGGAGATCGCAGACAACTTCGGATAGAGCAACGTCCCAACGATGGTCGGAAGGATGAGCACGATGTCGCCTAGCATGACGGCGATGGAGTAGATGCCAAGCTGCTCGTCGCCGAGAAGACGCTGGACGATCAAGAAATCTCCCTTAAAGACCAAAAACATACAGAGTGCGCCAACATAGGCCTTTAGACCGAAAGTCGCGTTCGCCTTAAACAGCGACAAAGAAGGGCCATCTTTTTGCCTTGGTTGCCGACGAATCGCGGACAAGATGATCGTAAAGGCTAGGACGAGCGCCAAGAGATCGAGCAAGAAAATGAGCTCAGGCGTTATCGTGG
>JAYWBY010000508.1:0-10832 GCA_043781115.1 Pseudomonadota bacterium | reverse complement strand
AAGTGAAGCTGAGTTCGGTCACGTCCTTCAGGTCGGCGGCCGGCAGGTCGGCGGCGACGCCGTCCTTGACGATGTTGCGTCCTTTCGACCAGGTTTGCCGCTGGGCTTCGAAGCCAGCGCGGAAGCCTTTGTAGCTGCCCCCGAGGCCAACGCTCAGCGTTTCGGGCTCGTAACTCTGGATTTTTGGCGCCGAGCTCAAGTCGACCGCGCTAGTTTGATGGCCTTTGAATTTCTTCACGAGCGCGGGCCGGAGTGCCGCCGTCGCCGCGAAGCGGTCTTGCCGGGCGTAGCGCAGGCCGAAAACGGGGCGATTGAACTGGTTGCGGTAGTTCATCGCGATCAACGGATCGTCGTTGCCGGGGACGTTGGCGCGCGTCTTGTGCGACTCGGTGGTGTGAACCAGCGAAAGGCCGGCCGTGAAGTCGTCGGTGATTTGAGCCGCGAGGCCCGCGCCGGTGTCGATGACCTGGTCCTGGTTTTCGACTTCGAGCGCCATCATCGAACCGCCGACCTTGCGCGGCAGGCCCGGAATCTCGGTCTTGCCGTCGGAACTTGGGAAAATGACGCCGCTGGCCGTTAGGCGGGGCGTCAGCTCGGCGCTGTAGCCAATTGTTGCCGTCGGCGACGTCACCGAAATAACCACGGGGTCGAAATCGGGGTGTTCATAAGCGTAGGAGACGTTGATCATGCCGAGTTCGGCGTAGGTTTCGCCGCCCCCCGCCGGAGATTTGGGGATCGCGAGGTTGGCCGGATTGTAGAGAACCGCTGGAGGCCCCGCTGACAGCAGGCTCGACTCGATGCCCGCGGTCTTGCTCTCCGGTCCGGCCGGAAAGAGAGTCGTCGCCGCAGCGGGCAACGCGCCAAACGCCGCCTGAAGCGCGGCGGCAAGTAGACAAAAGGGCGTGAATGACGACTTGAGCATTACCGGCATAATCGGCAAGTCCTTCCTCAAGTTTAGGCCGGGGGCCGCCGAAGACAGGAGCAATGCTCAGGTTTCGACACTTACCTTTAAGCCTTCAGGGCGTTTACTTGGTGCTAAGTTTGGCACCGGTGGCGGCTTTTGCCATTTTCGCAACGATTCCCGAGGAACTGCGGCGCCTAGGTCCCGGACTCTTGGCAGCGGCCGGCCTCTGCTACGTTCTGGCTCCCGTGGTGCTGGCAGCGCTGCTCCGGCGTAGGCACCCAGCGTTTCTCCAAGCTTTGATCGGCGAATGCGTGGCGCTGCTCGCTTTGGCGCTCCTTTACCTCGCGGAATTGCCGGCGGTGCTGGTCAACGTTCACTACGTTTTCGTCGTCACGATGGTGACCCTGGCCGTGCTGCTCTTCAACCGCGACCTGCTTTTCCCGCTGATTTTCTCGGGTCACCGAGGGTTTCGCCACGCGCCACGCTTCGCCGTCCACCAAATGGTGCGCGTCATGGTGCCGCGCCTCGGGCGCACGTTCGAGATGATGATCGAGGATTGTTCCCTCACGGGCTTGGCGCTCTATGGTTCCGAGGAAGTACTCGAGGACATGCTGGCCAGCAACGTGCGGGGCGACCCGCTGCTCGTGCAATGCGCCGTCGGGCGCGTCGCCCACCAGGTTCCCACGTCCTATCTCTGGCAATCCCGCACGTCGTCGATCGTCAAAATCGGGCTGAAGGCGCGCGACCAGAAGGCGATGGCCGAGATGTTCCACGCCTTGGGCCTGCGCCAAACGAAGCATCGCACCGTCTTTCGCTTGGTGGAACTGTCGATGACGCCTTGGATCAGGCGGACGATCAGCTACGGCATCGCTTCATTGATGCTCCTTTTGATGATCGGGTTGCCGCTTGCCCGCCAACTCCATCCGGCCCCGAAAGCGCTGCCTGGAGCGGTCGAAACCGCGCATTGACTCTCTTCAACGCGTAAGCAAGCCCGCGTCGATGACGAACTGGCTGCCGGTGACGAAGCGTGCCTGATCCGAAGCCAAATAGACGATCGCCGCCGCGACGTCCTCGGCCTCGATCCAAGGCACCGGTAGGAGGTTGCCCGCCGAACGTTCGGCGACTTCCCTCGGAGTCAAACCTTCCAACTCGGCCAAACCGTCGTTCATCGGCGTGTTGACGCCGGTCGGGTGGATCGAGACGACGCGGATGCCGTGCGGGGCCAACTCGATCGCCCAAGACTTGGTGAGTCCGGTCAACCCCCATTTCGAAGCGGCGTAATGGCTGAGCCGCCCCATGCCGCGCAGTCCACCGACGGACGAGTTGTTGATGATGACGCCGCGCTTGTTTTTGATCATGTGCGGGATGACGTGTTTCGCGACGAGCCATGCGCCCTTGAGATTGATGTCGAGCATGCTGTCCCAGGCGTCTTCGGTCATCTCGTGGGCCATGGCGTAGCCGCAAATGCCGGCATTGTTGAACAGCACGTCGATGGCGCCGAAGAGCGCCGCCGTCCGGTCGGTGGCCTCCTTTACCGCTTGGCTGTCACGGACGTCGGCGGCGAACGTCAGGCACTCGACGCCGCGCTTGCGGCATTCGGTGGCCAAGCTTTCGAGGTCGTCGGACGAGCCGGTTTTATAGCCCGGGTACTGCAGCGGCCGGGCGACATCGAGGGCGGCAATTTTCACTCCCTCGTCCGCCAAAGCCAGTGCGGCGGCGCGACCTTGGCCGTGAGCGGCACCGGTGACGAAAGCGACGCGACCGCGAAGATTGCCTGCGAGCATGGCCAAAGCCCCTTTCCGTGTTGACGAATGCCAGAGGCCTCCAGCATAACAAAAGCCTCGTTACAAAAACAGGGAGCGCGCGATGTCCGGTCTGACCTCCAGATTCCTCAAATGCTTGATCATTCTCGTCGGCTTTACCTCCGTCTTGGCGCGTGCGGACGAGGCTCCTTCGGCCTTGGCGATCATCCAGAAGGCGGGCAAGCTCGTCATCGCCCTCGACCCGTCTTATCCGCCGATGGAATCGGAAGACATGGACGGCAAGCTGATCGGCTTCGACGTCGACGTTGGCCGTGAGCTGGCGAAGCGCCTCGGAGTGAAGGCCGAGTTCATGGTGATGGGCTGGGAAGGCATCATCGGAGGGCTGGTGTCGAATCGGTACGACGTCATCGTCTCGTCGATGAACATCACGGCCGATCGACAGACCCAGATCGACTTCGTGGAATACGTGCGCATGTCGCAGATGATCGTCGCCAAGAAGGGCCTCGCCATCAAGGGAGAACAAGACCTGGCCGGCAAGATCGTCGCTGTGCCGACCGACACGACATCCTATGACTACATTCAAACCGCAAAATCGAAAGGTCTGGCGGTGAAGGAGATTCGCGCTTACCGACTAGCTTCGGAAGTGTTCATGGCGGTGAAGACCGGCCACGCCGACGCGCTGGTCGTCGACGAACCAGTGGCGCGCTACTTCACCAAGCTGGACGCCGCGAGCTTCTCCGTCGCCGGTCGTGCCATGGCCCCCGAGCCAATCGGCGTCGGCTTACGCAAGACCGCCCCCGAGCTGCGCGAAGCAGTCACGAAGGCGATTCAAGCGATGAAGAAGGACGGCACGATGAAGCGGTTGTCGGAAGCCTGGTTCGGCGGCGAACTAGGCGTCTGACTGGTTACGGCACGGCTTTAATGTAGAAGAGCGCCGTCGTTCCGGAGATGTGGTCGTAAGTAGCGCCTGGTTTGGCGACGGTGTCGATCGCTTTGGTAATGACGCAATCATAGGTCGCGCCGGGGGCGAAGTTCGAGCCGTGCGGGCACGGCGCGCCGCCGGTGTGCAGACGGTGCGTGATCGTGTCGTCGTTGATCAAACGCAGCGTTTGGCCGACTTTGACGTTGACCGCGTCAGCGGCAGTATTGAGGGGAGCGGTGCCCGTCCCGGCTTTGATGTGGAATTCGACGATGTTCGGGTCTTTCGGCGTCGCCGGCGGATCAGCCGGTTTCACAGGCTCGGCCGCCGGCTGGTCCGGCTTGGCGGCCGCCGTGCCGTCGTCCACGGGCTTGGTGTCCTCGGATTTCGTCGTGTCGTCGCCCTTGGTCGACTTGACGTCGGTGCCGTCGGCGACGGCTTCGTCGTCCTTGTCGCAGGTGTCATGACCTTCGTGGAGCGGGATGCCGCTGCAGTCGAGGGTCGAGTCGTCGGCCGTCTGCGCGCTGGCCGCGCTCGTTTCGGGAACGGTTTTCTTTTTCGCGGTGGCGTCGGCGCTCAAACCCGGTGAAGACGACGAGTCACCGCTGGCACCGGTGCGGTTGTCCTGGGCATCCTTGTTTTGCAAGTTGGCGGTGCCGCACGCAGCGAAGAGTAGCGTGGACAAGGACACTGCGAGGGTTTTGGCTAGCATGCATGGACCTCTAGTGGGCGGCTGGCGCCGCGGTTCTTCGTGCTTTTCTTTTGGGGGCCGACGCCGCCAGTGAAATTCACAACCAGGTCCTCGGTGACCGGCCGCGGGGACTTAAAGGTTTTTCAAGAACAGTCAATTAACAGTTTTATATCGAATAGTTATAAGAACGAAAAAGGACCGCATTGAAGCCGAGGCTCAAAATGCGGTCCGGTCGCGGCGGCGATTTCTCAGTCGGCTTTTTTCTTGCCCCAGGCCTTCTCTAGAAATTGATCCCGCCCGGAGCGGAAGCGGTAGTACTTATAACGAACGGGATTTTTCTTGTAGTAGTCCTGATGGTAGTCCTCGGCCGGGTAGAATGGGCCGGCGTCGCGGATCTCGGTGACCACTTTTGCTTTCAAGACGCCGGTCGCTTCCAAGGCGGCTTTCGATTTCTCGGCGGCTTGGCGTTCGGCGGGGTTGGCGACGAAGATGGCGCTCCGGTACTGTTCGCCGCGGTCGACGAACTGCCCGCCGTCGTCGGTCGGATCGACGGCGTGCCAGAATGCGTCGAGCAACTTTTCGTAGCTCACTCTGCTCGGATCGTAGTGGACTTCGACCGCTTCGACGTGGCCGGTGCTGCCCGACGAAACGTCTTCGTAACTCGGGCTTTTGACCTTGCCTCCGGTGTAGCCCGAGACGGCGGCGCTGACGCCCGGTAACTTCTCGAACGGTGGCTCCATGCACCAAAAACAGCCGCCGGCGAAGATCGCGGTCGTCTCGGAGGGCTTGGACGGTGTGGCTTTCGAGGCAGCTGGTGGCGCCCCCGCGTCGGCGAAGAGTTTTTTGAATTCACCGTAGCCTTCGGCCTCGAGTTGCGCCGCCGGTATGAAGCGAAGCGACGCTGAGTTCATGCAATAGCGGAGCCCGGTCGGCTTCGGCCCGTCGTCGAAGACGTGGCCTAGGTGCGAGTCGGCGTGCTTCGAGCGAACCTCGGTGCGCGTCCCGAAGAGGCTGCGGTCGACCTTCTCGACGACGTTCTCCTTCACCAACGGTTTGGTGAAGCTCGGCCAACCGGTGCCCGAATCGTATTTGTCCTTCGAACTGAATAGGGGCTCGCCTGACACGATGTCGACGAAGATACCGTCGTCATGGTCTTCCCAGTACTCGTTCTTGAACGGGCGCTCGGTGTCGGCGTCTTGCGTGACGGAGTACTGGAGGGGCGTCAGCTGCTTCTTCAGCGCGTCCGGCTTCGGCTTCACCCAATCGGCGGAGAAACCCTTGGCGACGGCCGGCGTCGCGAAGGCGGGAAAGAGCAAGAGCGCACAAAAGAGGAACTTCATGGGCGGGTCTCCCAGCAAGAGTGAATAGCCACACTCTAAGTAATTCGAGGCGGCGGCGCGAATAGTTACAGACTAATTATTAGAATGTCCAAAGGATGTTACAGCTACGTGCCAGCCCTCACTCCTCCCATGCGTCCCATTTGCGGTTGAGGAACAGGCCGAGACCAAGCGCGGTCGTGACAAATAGAGTTCCGACTACCTCGAACATCGCCCACGATTCGCCGTTGAGCACCCCGACAAAAGGGGGGCTCAGATTGTCCGAAGGCCAAAAGAAAACAGCAGAAAGTAAGAAGAGCGCAAACGAAGTCGAAGCGATGGTGGGCAGGACCCTGCTCTTCCAAAAGGATTTCTGTTTATATTTGTCAGGCGTCAAGGCGCTGGCAGACCCTATGCCCAGAACCAGAGAAGCGCCGACCATGCCGAGTATGAGTGGAACTAGCATTACGATCGGCCGAGCCCCCGATAGGGCTCCAAATAGTCATCCAGGTCGATCTTCAACGCGTTATTGAAAATGTTCGTGGCAATCATGATCGCCCCAAAACTCACCAATTCCACGATTTCCCTCGGATTGAAGTGTGCCGCCAGGTTGCGGAATTGTTCGTCTCCAACCCGGTTAGCGTCCTTCGCCAGTTGCCGGCCAAAGTCGACGACCAGTTGCTCGCGCGCGTCGAGGCGGAGGTGGTCGGGATCTTCCCCCGCGTCTTTCAGCAGCCGCCGAAAAAACGTCGAACAGATTAAACAATCCGTCTCGACGGAAACGGCGTGCGCGAAGAGCGTCGTCAACCGCGCTCCAAGAAATGGTTCCACGGCGTCGCGAAGTGGATACCACTCCATCAGCGCTTTCAGCGCCGCAGGCGAATGCGCCAACGTGCGTTTCATGTTGGTCATCCGGCCGTGGGCTTCGACCTGGGCGTCCCAAAGCTTTTGCGCTTCGCGGGGAGCATCCTGCTTGGCGATTTGAGGTACGCGCACCATAAATTATCCTTACAATACAAAAGCTTATAGACAGTCTGCCAGACCTAGGCTCTTCTTCTCAAGCGGTCAATTCCTATGATACAAAGCCAGATCCTTTTAACAAGGAAATGATCGATTCGTCGCCCTCTGCCCTGTTTGTGAGGTTTGGCCCCCATGCCTATTCCAAGTCCCTTTCATCCGAAGACGTCGGCGCTCTGCACGAGCATGCGCTGGAAGGACTGGGCCGGCTATTTCGCCGTCTGCTCCTACGACACGCACCACGATGGCGAGTACTTCGCTTTTCGGCACGCCGCCGGCTTGATCGACGTGTCGCCGCTGTTCAAATACGAGGTCAAGGGACCCGACGCGGCGCGTTTTCTCTCGCGCGTCACCGTCCGCGACATCACGAAGCTGAAGAGCGGTCGCGTGACCTATCTTTGCTGGTGCGACGACGACGGCAAGGTCATCGACGACGGCACGGTCACGAAGCTAGCCGACGGCCACTACCGCGTCACAGCGGCGGAGCCGTCGCTCTCGTGGTTCTCGCGCTTTACCCGCGGCATGAACGTCGAAATCACCGATAGCTCGCGCGACCTCGGCACGCTCGCTCTCCAAGGGCCCAATTCGCGGGCCATTTTGCAAAGCTGCGTCGAAGCCGACATGGACGCCTTGAAGTTCTTCGGCATCGTTCACACCAAACTCAACGGGATCGCCGTTTCGGTGTCGCGCACGGGCTACACCGGCGACTTGGGCTTCGAAGTGTGGTGCGCCTCGGCCGACGCCGAGCGCGTTTATGACCAGCTGATGATCGCCGGGAAACCTTACGCCATCATGGCGGCGGGTCTGGACGCGATGGACGTTACCCGGGTCGAAGCCGGCTTCATCATGAACGGCGTCGACTACTACAGCGCCCATCATTGCCTCGTGGAAGAGCGCAAGAATTCGCCCTACGAAATCGGTCTCGGTTGGACCGTGGAACTTGACCGCCCTGCCGGCGCGCAGGCTTTCGTCGGCCAAGCGGCGCTGCGTCAGGAAGTGGCAAAAGGCGCTGACGCTTCGTCCTGGCAACTCGTCGGCCTCGACGTCGATTGGGTCGAGACCGAGAACCTCTATGGCGAGTACGGCTTGCCGCCGGAAATCTGTTCGAAAGCCTGGCGAGAAGGCCGCCCCGTCTATGACCAGGCGGGTCACTGGATCGGCATGGCGACGAGTGGCGCCTGGTCGCCGATCCTGAAAAAGAACCTGGCGCTCGCCCAAGTCAAGGCACCGTTCGCCAAAGAAGGCACCCGCGTCAAATTCGAAATGACCGTGGAGTATCGCCGCCACACGGTGACCGCGACCGTTCACAAACTGCCGTTCTACAATCCGCCGCGGAAGAGGTCGTGATGAGCAAGAAATACGACGCCATTATCATCGGCGGGGGCCACAACGGCCTAGTCGCCGCGGCTTATCTGGCCAAAGCGGGCAAAAAGGTTTTGGTCCTCGAGCGCCGGCATGTTTTGGGCGGCGCCGCCGTCTCCGAGCAGATTCACCCGGGTTTCACCTATTCCGTCTGTTCGTACGTCGTCAGCCTCTTTAGGCCGTCGATCATCCGCGACCTGGAGTTGGCGAAGCACGGCATGGAAATCATCCCGCTCGAGACGGCCTATTCGCCGCTGCCGAACGACCCGGGCCTTTGCCGGTGGCCGGACGCCAACAAATCCCGGATGGAAATCTCGCGTTTCAGCAAGAAGGACGCCGAAATCTACCCGGAGTTCGCCCTCCAAATGAGCCGCATGGCGCGGTTCGTGAAGAACATCATCGACTCGCCGGCCCCGGATCCGACGTCGTTCAATCCGCGGGAAATCTTCGAGATGCTGCGCCTCGGCAAGCACTTTAAGGACTCGGGCGTCGACTTCTTGAACCTGCACGCGAAGCTCTTGACGATGAGCGCCGCCGACTTTCTCGACATGTGGTTCGAGTCCGACACATTGAAAGCGCCGATGTCGGTGTCTGGCATCATCGGCACCTACTTGGGCGTGCGCTCTCCGGGCACTGCTTATGTCCTCCTGCATCACTACATGGGTGAAATCGACGGCGCCTTCCGGTCGTGGGGTTTTTCCAAGGGCGGTACCGGTCAAATCAGCATGGCTTGCGCCCGCGCCGCGGAAAGCTTCGGCGCTGAAATCCGCGTCTCGGCGCCGGTCAGCCACGTGCAAATCAAGGGTGACCGGGCGACCGGCGTCGTCCTCGAAAACGGCGACGAGATCGAAGCTAAATTGGTCATCTCGAACTGCGACCCGCACTTGACCTTCAAGAAGCTCGTCGGCGAGCAGCACTTAGACGACGAGTTCAAACGCCAGATCAACCGCTACAAACTGCGGGGCAGCTCCGGCAAGGTAAACCTCGCGGTCGACCGCTTGCCGGTGTTCAAGGGCCGCGAAGGCACGGCGCATTTGCGCGGCGACGTCTCGATCGGGCCGACGGTGGAGTACCTCGAACGGGCCTACGACGAAGCGAAGTACGGCGAATACTCCAAGCGCCCGTACATCAACATGGTGATCCCGTCGCTAGTCGACCCGAGCGTTGCACCGCCGGGCAAGCATGTCATCTCTTGTTTCGTGCAATACGCGCCTTACCGCTTGAAAGACGGCCCGGAAACGTGGCCCTCGAAGCGCGACGCCTTCGGCGACACCGTCGTCGACACGCTCGAGGAGTTCGCTCCCGGCATCAAGAGTTCGATTCTTCATCGTCAGGTGCTGACGCCCTGGGATCTGGAGAAGGATTTCGGCTTGACGGAAGGCAACATCTTCCACGGGGAGTTGAGCCTCGAACAACTGCTCTTCCAGCGCCCTGCGGCCGGCTGGTCCCGCTACCGGACGCCAATCAAGGATCTGTGGATGTGCGGCTCGGGCACGCACCCCGGCGGCGGCGTCATGGGCGCCCCCGGCCAACTCGCGGCAAAAACCATACTGAAATCGGGTGATATATGAGTCGTTACGATGTAGTCGTCATCGGCGCCGGACTGAACAGCCTGACCGTGGCGACGCTTTTGGCGAAGCGCGGCAAGAAGGTCTTGGTCGTCGAAAAGCGCGGCTTGATCGGTGGCCTGGCCGCCGGCGAAGAGTTCCATCCAGGCTTCACCTCGGCGGGGACGCTCCACGACACGACGGGCCTTCGCCCCTGGGTGGTCGCCGAGCTCGACCTGAAGAAGCACGGGTTGAAGCTCCGCGCCGAGGAAGTTCCGGTCTTCGCGCCGCAGAAAAACGGCAAGGGCCTGCTCCTGTGGCGGAATCCCCAGCGCGCCCAAGAAGAACTGCTGCCTCTTTCGGCCAAGGACGCCAAGGCGTACGGCGAATACCGGGCCTTCATCGACAGGCTGACGCCGTTCATCCGCAAAGTCTTCGACGATTTTCCGCCAGACATCATGACGATGAGCTTTCCCGGCCTCTGGGATTTGATGAAGAAGGCGGTGTCGCTCCGCATGCTTGGTAAGGCCGACATGATGGAAATCCTCCGCATCGCGCCGATGTGCGTTGCCGACTGGCTGAACGAGTGGTTCGAGTCGGACATCCTGAAGGCGGCGCTGGCCGGGCCGTCGATCTACAACTCGTTCACTGGGCCCTGGTCGCCAGGTACCAACATCAATCACCTGCTGGCCGAGTCATTCGCGCAACCGCCGGTCGTCGGCGGTCCCCAGGCCTTGGCGAAGGCCGTCGAGGCGGCGGCCCGCGCCGCCAAAGTCGAGATTCGAACCGGAGCCGAAGTCCACGAGATCACCATCAAGGACGGTAAAGTCCTCGGCGTCAAACTCGCCGCGGGAGAAACCGTCGAGGCCGAAAAAGTCGTCGCCGGCTGCGACCCGAAGCAAGTCTTCTTGAAGTTGGTCGACCCCGCTCACATGACGCTCAACTTCGAACGCAACATCGAGGGCATCAGAGCGCGTGGCACGACGGCGAAGATCGACTTGGCCGTCAGCGCCTATCCGGAATTCACCAACCGCCCGAGTCTCAAAGCTGAATTCATCCGCACCGGCGAGTTCTTCGACCAGATGGAGCGCGCCTTCGACGCGGTGAAGTACCGCGAAATGTCGAAAGAGCCTATCCTCGACATTTACGTGCCGACCGTCGAGACGCCGGAGCTTGCTCCCAAGGGCCAGCACGTCGTGCAGATGCTGGTGCACTTTGCTTCGGAGAACCTGAAGGGCGGCTGGACCGCCGAAGCGAAAGAGGTGCTTTATTCGACCGCTATCAATACGTTGTCGCAATACGCTCCGAATTTG
>JAYWBY010000507.1:0-26330 GCA_043781115.1 Pseudomonadota bacterium | reverse complement strand
ACTTCGTGTAGGGAAACAGGATGTTTGTCCCACGAGATACGAGCGAGAGGTAACCCTCGTCGACGATCTGCTGCGCATAGGCCGTGTGCTGGTGCGTGTCGATTCCGAATGCCGAAAACTCGTGCCCAGGCAGGAAGGCCAAGCGAAAGAGTAGTGCCATACCCGCCACGGCCACGGCCAAGCGGGGAGCGTCGAAGTTGAAGGCCAGATGGCGTCTTAGAAGAATCATCAGCAGGACGAATAGCGAAAGAACTGGAACGGCAAAAGGCACGCCGAGTGGCGCTTCTCGCGCGATCAGACCAAGGGGTGCCTGCAGGGTTCCTATTGCTATGAAGAAAACAGCCTGGCCGAGCAACGCCGAAGTGAAGACGCCGCGGGAGGCGCGATTTCCGAGCGCCCCGAACAAGGCGTCGCCAAACCAGGCGAAAAGCATCGTGGTAAACACCAAGGATATTGGCGCCAACGAGCCCATGTCCCCAGTCAAGAGCGCCCAGCCGGTGGCAATGATCCATGTCGTCGCAACGAAAATCAGCGCTCGACGGGACATCAGGATTCGGCAACCTGCCCGTCGGCCGCGGCGTTTTGAAGCTCGGCGATCGGATTCAAAGCTTCCTGAGCCGCCTCGATGATGCGGACCACGTCGTCTTTCGAGAACGAGGCCCGTTCGGCGGTTCCCTGGATCTCCAGAATGCGGCCACCGGCCGTCAATACGACGTTCATGTCTAGGTCAGCAGAGCTGTCCTCGATGTAGTTCAGGTCGACGAGTACCTGGCCGCCCTTGATACCGACAGAAACTGCGGAGACCGAGTCATTGAGGGGGTTTTGCTTCAACCGGCCGCTGCGGAGGAGCTTTTGCACCGCGATTTTCAAGGCCGCATAGGCGCCGGTGATCGAGGCCGTGCGAGTGCCACCGTCGGCTTGAAGGACGTCGCAATCGATGGTGAAGGTCATATCGGGGCAACGGTTCATGTCGATGACGCCGCGAAGGGCGCGGCCGATCAATCTTTGAATTTCTTGGGTCCGGCCGGTAACGGCGCCACCGCGCTCGCGGCGAATGCGTGAGGTCGAAGATCCGGGGAGCATGGAATACTCGGCAGTCAACCAGCCCTGCGGAGGTTGCGAGTTGCGGAGGAAGCTCGGCACGCCCTCTTCCACCGAGACGGTGCAGAGGACTTTGGTGTCGCCAAGCTCGATCAGGACGCTGCCGTCCGCGTGCTTGGTGTAATTGGGAATGAGCCTCATGGGGCGCATTTGGCCCGAGGACCGGCCGTCGACTCTCAACATATTTGTCACCTTCCACCTAGAATCCGAAGCAACGTACCGGATATCCTAGGGGTTGGCAACTTTGGCCTGACGCCTTGGGGGGCAAGGGTCTCAGGGCTCCCCGGCCGATTCGTCGATGGCGAATTTTATCTCGGCTACGGCGGTGTGCGCCTTGCCGTCGGCACCTTTAATGCTGAGCGTCACGATATTGTTCGTCGCTTTGTCGGCAGAGCCCAGGAGTTCGAACGATTCGGTGACGAAGCTCCAAACGCCGTCGCGGCCGGCGACCTGGGTGAGGCTGTCGAGTTTGATGGTTTTTCCGTCGAACGACGCGGCTTCGAGCGTGCCTGTGACCGAGTCGGTGTCAAGGCTGCTGCTTGCGGTCGGAGTGGCGAAGGTAACGATCTTTGCCGCCAGGTCGTCGGCGCTGGTGACGACGCGCACGTGCTCTTTGTCGCCGGCGATTTGTTCGAGATAGGTTTGAGGGTCGACGGTCGGTACGCCTGGGTCATTGCCCGGGTCCGTGGACGTGCCAAGGAAAATGGCGTCGAAGCTCAGGTCTTTGACGTTTTTCCGGAGCGACTCGGCGGCGGCTTGGCCGGCGTCATAAACGGCTTGCTGATCGTCATTGCCGGCGGGGAATAGGCCCGTGCCCGCTTGGGTCGGGAGGCCGTCGGAGATGAAATAGATGACTTTCGTGCCGTCTACTGGAGTCAAAAGGGTTTCCGCGGCCTTGAAAGCGGCTTCGTAGTTGGTTTCGCCGCCGTCGTTGCTGCAGAAGATGTCGTTGGTGAGGTTCGCCTTAAACGCCGCAAGGCTCGTAGGGGCAATGCCTGGGATCGAACGGCTCGAGAAGGCTTGGATGCCAACTTGGACGTCCGCGTCGCCAGTGGCTGCGGCGGCTTCAAGTTTCTGGAGAATGGCTTGACCTGCTTTCAAACGACCGCACGTGCCAGCGTCGCTCGGATCATTGAATTTCATCGAACCTGAGTAGTCGAGGACGAAGAGGACGGTGAGCTTGCCGGCTTTGGCGTCGGAGCCGAGGCCGCAGAACTCGCCCTCGAGTCGCACAGTCGTACTCTCAGCGCCTTTTACCTCGGTCACCAGTCGCGCGTCCGACTTGCCGTCTGTGCAAGCCAGCTTCAAGGTTTTGTCGGTTTTCCTGGATATCGGACTTTCGTCCTGATGCTCCGGTGTTTGCACGGTTGCGTCCGCGCCTTTCCGGGCTCCGCTGCCTTTGAATGAGGCGTCATTGCAGGCTGCGCTGAGAGAAAGAGCAGCAACCACTCCAACAAGACCAGCAGGCTTCAACAGCATCGTCAGGACTCCCGTATTGGTACGGGGTCTAAGTTTGCAAGAGAGTTGCCAAAATAATTCCCTTAGGAATCAAATGACTAGGGTTCCCGCCCCCGCCTACGGCCAGGCGGTTTGTCTAGGACTAGGACAGAATCCCGTCAAATCCCGGCTCGGAGTCCAGGCCCTTTTGCGTCGGTGGGTTGGACGGGAATTTCGGAATGGATTGCCTCGAGATAGCGGCCGGTGAAGCAAGCGGTGCAGTACTTCCCCTCCCCCGATTCAGCTAAAGCCGCACGCAAACCCTCAATGCTGAGGTAGGCGAGGCTGTCGCAGCCGAGCATTTCGCGAATCGAGGTGACGTCGTGCTGGGCGGCCAGGAGTTTCGACCGCACCGGGGTGTCGACGCCATAGAAGCAAGAGTGGGTGATCGGCGGCGAACCAATGCGCATATGGATCTTGCGGGCACCAGCGTGCCGAATCATCCGAATGATCTTGGCCGAGGTAGTGCCCCGGACGATCGAGTCGTCGACGACGACGACGTTCTTGCCCTTGAGCACGCTAAGGACGGGGTTGAGCTTCAGGCGAACACCGAAGTCCCGGATCTCTTGTGCCGGCTGTATGAAGGTCCGGCCGACGTAGTGGTTGCGGACGAGACCGAGCTCCAGCGGCAATCCGGACTCCTCCGAGAAGCCCATAGCCATCGGCACCCCCGAGTCAGGTACGGCGATGACGATTTCGCCCTCTAGGGCCGGGGATTCGCGGGCCAGGATCGTGCCCATGCGCCGCCTTAGGGTGTAGATGTCCTCGCCGAAGACGCGGCTGTCCGGCCGGGCGAAGTAGATCGGCTCGAACGAGCAGAAGGCTGACTTCTTCTTCGGCAAGGGGAAGTGCGAGCGGAGGTCGCCGGGTGCCATTTCGACGACTTCGCCGGGATTCACCTCGCGGACGAACTCGGCGTCGATCAGGTCGAGTGCACAAGTCTCGCTGGCGACGATGAAGGCATCGTTGCGTCGGCCGATGACCAACGGCCTAAACCCGTAGGGGTCACGGATTGCATAAAGCTTGTCTTGAGCCAAAACGACCATCGAATAGGCGCCGGTGACCTTGGCCATCGCTTCGAAGATTCGGCCGAGCACGGTCGGGGACTCGCCGCGGGCGATTAAGTGGACGAAGACCTCGGTGTCGGACGTGCTGGAAAAGATGCTGCCCGACGATTCGAGCTGGTTGCGGATGATCGTGCCGTTGGTCAGGTTGCCGTTGTGGGCAATCGAGAGCGGTCCTAGCGACGTCCGAAAGTGGAACGGCTGGACGTTCTCGATGATGTGACCGCCTTGCGTCGAGTAGCGCACGTGGCCTAGCGCCGAATCGCCCGTTAGGCGCGACAAAATCTCGGCGTTGAAGCTCTCGGCGACGAGATTGAACGACTTGTGGACGTGAAAGACGCTGTTTTCCTTCCCCAGCGAGGCACCTTTGTCCAGAGTGACGATGCCGCAACCCTCTTGGCCGCGGTGCTGCTGGGCAAAGAGGCCGAGATAGACCAGCTTCGACGCCTCTGCCTCGCCGATGACGCCTACGACGCCGCATTCTTCCCGTAGAGAACTCATATCGACGCTCCGAACGCCTGCCGCGCCCGCTCTTGTGTTAACGACCAGCCGCCAAACCTGAAGCTGCCTGAGGCGCTGACTTTGGCAACGGGGACGAGAATGTTGCGATCCAATGCCTTCGCTGCCTCCAGTGCGAAGCCAGAGCAGTTATCTTTGAATGCGACGAGGTAACAACCCGAGACCTCGCCAAAGTAACGATAGATTGCATGAGAGTTGGTGAAATCGGCGTGAGTGAGATCGAGGTCGATGCCTAGGCCGCTCAGGACGGTCATGCGGGTGGCCGTCGCCGCGATCCCGCCGTCGCCCACGTCCCGAGCCGCTTGCACGCGGTTGCCGCCGATCTGGGTTCTTAGAAACTCCATCGCTTCGCGCTCCGCCGCCCAATCGAGCGGTGGAATGGCTCCCGAAGCTAGCGGCAAGCCGAGGAGCTTGCCTGCAAGTGACCCACCAAAACGCGGTACGGTGTGTTTCGGCTGCAGCAAGAAAAGCGTCGTCGGCGCCGTGACAACGGCCGGGGGACTGACTCGCACGTCCTTCATCCGTCCAACCATGCCGATCATCGGCGTCGGCGCGATGCTCTTACCGTCGGTCTGATTGTAGAGGCTGACGTTGCCGCTGACGACGGGCACAGACAGCTCCCGGCAAGCGTCGGAGATGCCGTCGACACCGAGCGAGAACTCCGCCATGACTTCCGGATCCTCCGGATTGCCATAGTTCAGGCAGTCGGTGATGGCCAAAGGCTTGCCGCCGGCTGCAGCAAGGGCCCGGGCCGATTTCAAAACGGCGTGAGCCGCTCCTTGCCGAGGATCGACGCGACAATAGCGCTCGTTGCATGAAGCCGACGCCAAGACGCCTAGGTGCGGTTCGGTGGCATCGGCCCATTCGGAGCGAACCCAAAGGACCGCGGCACCTTGCTGTTCCGGGCCATGCACGGTTTTCGTGCCGATATGATGGTCGTATTGGCGATAGACCGGGGCCTTGTCTCCCGTGTCTTTCAGAATTTCAAAGAGGACTTCCTCGGGGCCGTGCGTGGCAATAGCAGAGGCGACCTGATCGTCGAAAGCCTGAGCTTTCGCCGGAGAATCACCGGCACGAGCTCTCATCGGGCGGTTGTATTTCGGGGCCGCGTCGGTCATCGGGTTCACCGGGACGTCGACTTCGAGCTGGCCCTTGTGGTGAATTTGTACGCGGCCCGTGTCGGTGACGACGCCGATGGCGCAACAATGAAGCTGCCATTTGTCGAGCACGGCCTTCAGCTCCGGCCATCGCTTCGGCTCGATGACCATCAACATGCGTTCTTGAGATTCGGAAAGAAGGAGTTCGTAGGCCGACATCTCTGAAGTGCGCACCGGCACTTGGTCGAGATCCATGTATAGGCCGTTACCAGCCCGACCGGCCATTTCGAAGGCGGACGAGGTCAGGCCGGCGGCGCCCATGTCTTGGAGACCAACCACCAAGCCCTTTTCCAGCACTTCCAGGGTCGCCTCGATCAGGAGCTTCTCCGTGAACGGGTCGCCGACCTGAACGGTGCTGCGTTCGTTCGCGTCCTTGCTTTCGAAGCTTCCCGACGCCATCGATGCGCCGTGGATGCCGTCCCGGCCGGTGGCCGACCCGAGATAAACGACGATGTTTCCCTGGCCCGTCGCATAACCTTTGAAGATCCGGTCCTCGTGAATGGTGCCGATAGTCATCGCGTTGACCAGGCAGTTGCCGTCATAGCATTCGTCGAAGGAGACGTTGCCGGCGACCGTCGGGATGCCGACGCAGTTGCCGTAGTCTCCGATGCCTTTTACGACGTTCTCAACCAAATGCGCCGTGCGAGGATGGGACCGAAGGCCGAAACGTAGGGCGTTCAAGTTGGCGATCGGGCGCGAGCCCATGCAGAAGACGTCGCGGAGAATGCCGCCTACCCCCGTCGAAGCGCCCTGGTAGGGCTCGATGTAGCTCGGATGGTTGTGGCTTTCCATTTTGAAGGCCAAACAGAGCTTCCCGGAAACCCGCACTACACCGGCGTTCTCGCCCGGGCCGACGACGACGTCCGGACCTTCAACGGGGAAGCGCTTCAGGTGGACGCGCGACGACTTGTAGCTGCAGTGCTCGCTCCACATTGCCGAGAAGATCCCGAGCTCCGCCATGGTCGGCGCACCGCCCACGATTTCTTCTATCGTCTGGTACTCGCTCGGGCTGATCTTGTGCTTTTTCATCAGCTGGTCGAAGGCCGGGCCTGGCCGGGTGTCGATCTTCGCTGGGCGGCGCATGTTGGAAAGAGAAGGAACGCTTAAGGAAGGGGTAGACATGGAATCTCCCGAATTTCACATGAAGGAGGCTAGAAACGCCTCGAAGATCGCCAGACCGTCGGTGCTACCACCCAGGATTTTGTCGGTGGCCCGTTCCGGGTGGGGCATCATGCCGAGCACCCGGCCGTTCTCGCTGACAATGCCGGCGATATTGTCGGTAGCCCCGTTTGGGTTGGCGGCGCCCGTCGTGTCGCCATGCTCATCGGCATAGCGAAAGACGATTTGACCCTTGTCTTTCAGCTTCGAAAGACCGGCCTTGTCGATGTAGAACCGGCCTTCGCCGTGGGCGATCGGCACCCGAGAAACGCGGCCGTGCAGGGTTCTTTGATAGGTGCTGTCCCCAGCCGCAGTCGCCAGATCGACGAACTTGCAGATGAACTTTCGGCCGGCGTTGCGCAGCAGCGCGCCGGGCAATAGATGCGATTCCGTCAGAATCTGAAAGCCGTTGCAGATGCCAGCGACCGGCCCGCCTTTGTCGACGAACTGTTTCACGGACGCCATTACGGGAGAATGCGACGCCAAGGCTCCGCTTCTGAGATAGTCCCCGTAGCTGAATCCGCCAGGAAGAATGATCGCATTCACTTCCGGAAGCGACGTCTCGGTGTGCCAGATCGGCGTCAACTTCAGGCCGAAGTGCCTCTCGAAGACGTCGAAGCAGTCCATGTCGCAGTTCGAGCCAGGGAACTGCACGAGGCCGATCCTAGGTTTACCGACCGGGCTGAGCCTGCTCATCGTGTCACAGCTTTCTGATCTGGAAGGTTTCGGAGACCGGATTGGCGAGGTACTCCCGCGCGATCTTCTCCGCCGTCGCCTGGCTCTCGTGGTCGTCCAAGTCGAGCACGTAGCGCTTCGAGACGGCGACGCCCCTTAAAGCGCGGAAGCCGAGGCGGCCCAGGCTTTCCTGGATCGCTCGGCCTTCGGGGTCGAGGACTTCTTGCTTGAGTTGCACGAGTACTTCGTACGTCATAAACCTCGCTCCATCATTCCTCGGCCCGCTCGTGTCGCTCGTGGTAGAGAGCCGACGCGGACAAGTATTCGCGGTTCATCCGCCCTATGAAATTGACGCTGATGCCCTTGGGACAAGCTGCCTCGCATTCGAACTGATTGGTGCAATTGCCGAAACCCGCATGGTCCATGGCGCTGACCATATTGAGAACGCGTCGTTGACGCTCTGGTTGGCCTTGAGGAAGCTGCGAAAGGTGCGAAACCTTTGCCGAGACGAACAGCATGGCGGAGGAGTTCTTACAGGCAGCAACGCAGGCGCCGCAACCGATGCATTCCGCGGCATCCATGGCCAGGTCGGCTTTGTCCTTAGAAACAGGAAGACAATTGGCATCCTGCGCCCCGCCGGCGTTGACCGAAATGAATCCGCCCGCCTGTATTATGCGATCAAACGCGGAGCGGTCAACCACTAGATCCTTGATCACCGGGAAAGCCGTTGCCCTCCAAGGTTCCACGAAAATCTCGGCGCCATCCTTGAATTTCCTCATATGCAGCTGGCACGTCGTCGTGTGGCGATGCGGGCCGTGGGGCACGCCGTCAATCACCAACGAGCACATGCCGCAGATGCCCTCGCGGCAGTCGTGGTCAAAGGCGATTGGCTCTTCACCCTTCGTCACCAGGTCTTCGTTGACGACGTCGAGCATCTCGAGGAACGACATGTCGGGGTTGACGTCGTTGGCCTCGTAGCGCGCCATCTTGCCAGGAGTGGCGGCGTTCTTCTGGCGCCAAACGTTTAATTTTACTTTCATTTGTAGCTCCTCGTCGCGAGATGGATGTTCTCGTAAACCAGAGGTTCCACGTGCCTTTTGGGCTCTTTGCCTTGGCCCATGAACTCCCATACCGCCGCGTGGGCGAAGCGGTCGTCGTCTCGCTTTGCCTCGCCGGCTTCTTGATATTCCTCGCGGTAGTGTCCGCCGCAGGACTCCTCTCTCAGAAGGGCGTCCCGGCACATAAGTTCGCCGAATTCGAGGAAATCGGCGACCCGCCCGGCCCTTTCCAACGACTGATTGAAGTCGTCGCCGTCGCCAAGCACTTTGACGTTCTTCCAGAACTCGTCGCGGAGCTTAGGAATCAGCGTCAGAGCCTTCGTCAGGCCAGCCTTGTTGCGCGCCATGCCACAGTAATCCCACATGATTTTGCCGAGTTCCTTGTGGAAGGAGTCGACCGAGCGCTGGCCCTTCACGGCCAGGAGCCTCTTGGTCATGGCCTCGACCTCGGCTTCCCGAGCCTTAAATTCAGGGGCATCGGCCTTTACCGGCTCTCGCGGCAAGCCGGCGAGGTAGTTGCCGATCGTGTACGGGATCACGAAATAGCCATCGGCCAACCCTTGCATCAAGGCGCTTGCGCCAAGGCGGTTGGCGCCGTGATCCGAGAAATTCGCTTCCCCGAGCACGAAAAGTCCTGGAATGGTGCTCTGCAGGTTGTAGTCGACCCAGAGTCCCCCCATCGTGTAGTGGACGGCCGGGTAGATGCGCATCGGTACTTCGTACGGATTTTCTCCCGTGATTTTCTCGTACATTTCGAACAAGTTACCGTAACGCTCCGAGATCGTGTCCTTGCCGAGGCGCTGGATCGCGTCACGGAAATCGAGGTAAACACCAAGTCCTGACTCCCCGACTCCCCGACCCTCGTCACAAGCTTCTTTGGCCGCGCGGGACGCAATGTCGCGCGGCGACAAGTTGCCGTAGCTCGGGTATTTGCGCTCCAAATAGTAGTCGCGCTCGTCTTCGGGAATCTGTTTGGCCGGGCGTTTGTCGCCTTTCTTCTTCGGTGCCCAGACTCGTCCGTCGTTCCGGAGCGACTCCGACATCAGAGTAAGCTTTGACTGGTACTCACCGCTCGTCGGAATGCACGTCGGGTGAATTTGCGTAAAACACGGGTTGGCGAAGCCGGCGCCGCGTTTGTAGGCGCGGTAGGTCGCCGTGACGTTTGAGCCCTTGGCGTTGGTCGATAGGTAGAAGACGTTGCCGTAGCCACCGGTCGCCAGCACCACGGCGTGGCCGGCGTAGCTCGTGATCTTGCCGTTGATCAGGTCGCGGATCACGACGCCCTGCGCTTTTCCGTCTTTCAAGACCAGATCGAGCATTTCTGTACGCGGGTACATCTTCACTCGACCGAGGCCGATCTGGCGTTCGAGTGACTGATAGGCACCGATCAGCAGCTGCTGGCCAGTCTGGCCGCGCGCGTAGAACGTTCGCGATACCTGCGCGCCACCGAAGGAGCGGTTGGCTAGTTGGCCGCCATATTCACGGGCAAACGGCACGCCTTGCGCGACGCATTGATCGATGATGTTGGCGCTCACTTCCGCGAGCCGGTAGACGTTGGCTTCCCTCGAACGAAAGTCGCCGCCTTTGACGGTGTCGTAGAAGAGCCTATAAATGCTGTCGCCGTCGCCCTGGTAGTTCTTTGCGGCGTTGATGCCGCCTTGCGCCGCGATGCTGTGGGCGCGTCGCGGGCTGTCTTGAAAACAAAAGCAGTGCACCTCGTATCCGAGCTCGGCCAAAGTCGACGCGGCAGAAGCGCCGGCCAGGCCAGATCCGATGACGATCACCGAATACTTGCGTTTGTTGGCCGGGTTGACGAGCTTGACGTCAAATTTGTGTTTTTTCCACTTGTCGGCCAAGGGTCCCGCGGGAATTTTCGCGTCGAGATTCATCGCTCTTCCACCTTGATCTTTGGGTTCGGACCGTTACTTGACGATACCGAGCATGATCGCCACGGGAATCGAAATGTATCCCGCCGCAAGCAACGTGCCGAGCAGTGGCCCTACTTTTTGGATGACGCCGTTATACTTCGGGTGGTTGATGCCCAAAGTCTGAAAGATACTGGAAATACCGTGGCTCAAGTGCAGGCCAAGAACGACCATCGCGGCGATGTAGACCCCGTCCCAGAGCGGGTTGTTAAAGGCGATGAGCAGCATTTTGTAGACTTCCCACGGGCCTAACGCGGAAATCTCGGGATTGGTCACGCGGAACGTGAAGTGCGCCAGATGGAAGGCCGCGTAAAAAAGGACCAAGAGGCCGGTGTAAACCATCGTCCGCGAGGAAAAACTGGCGCGAATGTAATTCTTCTTCACATACTTGGTCGGGCGCGCGGCCGCGTTTCTCAAATTTAGCTTGATGGCGAAGCTGACGTGGAGCAGCGTTGCCAAAATGAGGCCGCTCCGGAGCCCCCAAAGCACTTTCGGAAATTTGCGGAGCCCTTCCGCGTACTCAGCAAGCGCCTCCGGGCCGGAAAATACTAGCAAGTTGCCGGAGAGGTGTGCGATCACGAAACCGACCATCATCAGGCCGGTGACCGCGACTATGACTTTACCGCCAATGGAAGAATCGAAGGTCCGCTTCAGCCAACTCATCCGCGCCGTTCCTTACGTCAGTACGATGCCGTAAACTTAACATAAAAGGCCGGGGCCGACGAGGACCTCCACGGCCCACTCGGGCTTGAAGAGGCGGTCGGCCATTCTGCGGACGTCCTCGGCTTTGACCTTGGCAATTGCCTTCGGATAGCTCAAAAAATCGTCATAGCCGTACCCATAGAGCTCCATCAGCGCCATCGTGCTCGTTTGCGCGTCGCTCTTTTGCATGCCGAGGTCGTGAGTCCCGATGATGTAGTTTCGGGCCCGGTCGAGTTCCGCCGCGGTCGGCTCGACCTTACCGAGCGCCAGCATTTCGTGTTTTAGGCCGGCGAGGGCCTGCTCGGCCTTCGCCGGCGCGCACGCGATGTAAGAGCCGACCAGCCCGGGGTCGCAGCCATAGGAAACGATCGGACTGACGGTATAGGCCAGGCTGTCCTTGTCTCGGAGTTCCCGGAAGAGCCGGCCGCCGTGGCCACCCAAAACGTTTACCAGAACGTCGAGCGCCGCGCGCTCGGGATCCGCCCAAGTTAGGCCGGGGAACCCATAGACGATGTGACTCTGTTCCCGGTCTTTGTCTATAACTTGCCGACCAGCCTGGGCGCCGAGCAGGCGCTTTTGGCTCGAAAAGTGCCGGCGCTCAGCTTTCGGATTGAAGCCATCCAAGGCTTTCTCAAGCAGGTCCTTGACCTCACCGGCCGCCTTCGTGCTTGCTACCGCGAAGACCCAGGGTCCGCCGTCGCGTTCGGCCCGGAAACGGTCGAGCAGCTTTTGCTCGGTCAGATCGGCCAAGACCTCCGCCGTACCCATTACTGGGTAGCGGTAGGGATGTTGGCCAAAAATGGCTTCCTGGAAGCGCCGCACGCAAATGGAGGCCGGAGAATCGTTTTGCGAAACGATCGCTTGCTCGAGCTCGCGCTTCATGGATTGCCACTGTTCGGTAGGGAAAACCGGGTGCATGGCGCAGTCCCGGAAGAGCTCGAGCATTGGCTCGGCATGTTCTGTCAGACACTGCAGATGAAAACCCAAAGAGTCTTTACCGGAAAACCCTTCGAGGCTGGCGCCGCGCCCCTCGACGTCCTGCATCAACTGTTCGAAACTGCGCGTCGTAGAGCTAGTAGCGAACAGGCCAGACATGGCGTTGGCTATGCCGGCGTCGCTCGCAGATTCAGCGCGGAGTCCGCCTTCGGTGGCCGCCGTAACGGTGAAGAGCTCGACGTTCGGATTATAGCGATAGACCAGCTTTACCCCTGCTTTCAGCTGAAATACTTCCGCCTCTCCCGATTGGCGAGTGGAACGCCGGGCGCGGGACCGGTCCGGCGCCGCGGCTTTCGCCCTGGTGGCGTCGGCAAGCCCGGCGCGGAACGCCACGCGCACGGCGTCTTCGGTCAACATCGACTTTTCCGGCACGAGCAAAACGAGCGTCGAAGCTTCTGGAACGAGCCACCGGTCGACGGCGCCCGCCACGGCCGACAACGGCATTTGATTTACCAAAGTCGTATAAACTTCGTCGTAAAGGAGCTTCTGCGGAGTTCTGAGACCGAATCCTAGAGTGCGCGCTTGACCCTCGACCGTTTCGTCCCGGAACAGGCGGTCGGCCTTTAGGTTGGCCTGCGCGCGGCTTAGCTCTTCCGCGGTCACCGGTTCTGACGCGCCGAGCAGGCCGATTTCTCTAGCCAAACCCCTCGCCGCGTCGAGGAGCAAGTCTTCGGAAGTGAGCGCGCTGATCTCCATCAAACCGCCAAAGAGCGGCGAATATACGGAAGCACCGATAGTCGTGACGACACCTTCGCCGTCGCGCAAGCGGCGATTGAGGCGACTCATTTCTCCGGACCCGAGCGCGAAGGCCGCCAGATCGAGCGCCGTGCTGTCGAAGTGCTCGAGCGAAGGAGCCGGGAAAACGATTTCGAGGCGAGGCTGCTGGAAGTCGCCTCGAATGATGGAAACTTGCGGGTAGTCTTCTCGCGTTTTCATCGTGTCGAGCTTCAATGGCCGCGCATCCGGCGTCGTGCCAGCTGGGAGTTGGCCGAACCCTTGCTTTAACTGCGTCAATATCGCCTTGGCGTCGATGTCGCCGACGATGACGATCGTCAAATTGCTCGGCTGATACCAGCGTTTGTAGAATTTGAAGAGGCTATCGCGCGTGAACGAACGAACACTTTCTTCGCTGCCGATGATCGGACGGCCCGCCTCGGTACCGGCGAACGCCAGCTCGAAAACCCTCCGACCGATGCGCGCGCCCGGGCTGTCGTTGCCGCGCCGCACCTCCTCTAGTATGACTTCGCGCTCGCGCTCGAACTCTTCCGGATCAAAGCGACTTTCGGCGAAAGCGTCGCAAAGCAGGTCGACGCCGAGCTCGGCGTGGGGCGCTGCCAGCGTTAAGTGAAACACCGTGTGGTCAAAGGTGGTGTAGGCGTTGATTTCGCCTCCGGAATTCTCCACCGCCGCGGCGATTTCCCCGACACCGCGGCGCTCAGTCCCCTTGAAAAGCATGTGTTCTATAAAGTGCGCCATACCGCGTTCGGTCGGCCCTTCGCTGAGCGAGCCGACTCCGACCCAGCACTGAATCGCCACAGTCGGTGCGAAGTGGTTTTCGTTGAGAACCACTTCGACGCCATTTTCCAGGAACTCGTGAATCAAGGGCACCTCGGACGAAGCGCCCCGGACTCATTGTCCTGGGCTACATCGCCATATCTAAGCTTAGCGCAACCGCCTGATGCGACCCGCTTTGTTTCATATACGGCCGTGAAGCCGTGTAGGAAAGGCTAAAATTCTTGCTCATAACTGCAATACCACCAGCCAACGAGCGACGATCGTCCGTCGTCGATTGCGCGTAGGAGCCGATGAGCCGCAGGTATTCTTGGACTTGGCCGACGAAGGATGCGATTACCATGCGCTCAGGATTGTTCAGAATCTTCGACTCAGCCTTGGGGTCGTCGAGATCGACCGATTGGTCCGCCTCGAATTCCGGCACCCGATCGCGTTGGCGGGCGTCGAGGTAACCGGTCAAGGCGTTGCTCATGTGGTAAGCGACGCCGGCGTGGTACGTCTTCGGCACGTAGTTCGCGATCTTGCGGTTCGACGCGTTTTCTACGGACCCGCCGAGCGACACCTCTGAACTCAAAACGGTGGCGACACCCATGTTGAGGCCGACGCCCTTCACTTTTTTCTGCCCGTCTTGCCATTCGGGCGAGAATTTCAGTGAATTCGCTTCGACGTAGGTCGCACCGACGCCGATGGACATGGAGCCGAAGTTCTGCGACGCAGCGACCGCGCCACGACGAATGATCGGCGAATCGTAAGCCGAGGCAGGGGTCTTGTCGCCCGGAACCACATACTGGTAGTTGTCCGTGAATCCCGTGTATGACACGCCGGCGGCCACGGATGACGTTTTTGAGTCGACTATTCCAGCCTGAAAGTAGTCTCGACCGACGACGGGCCAGTGGTAGCCGGCCGAGACGGTGTACTCTTTGGTCATCGAAAGCAGGGCTGGGTTGGCTCTAATTGCGCTGTCAGCGTCGTTTGCGGCGTAGCCAGCGTTATTCATCGCCACGCCATGGCCACTCGTCGTTTCGTATTCATCCGGGATTTGCCGCACTTCGCCGGCTAGAGCGAGGCTGGTCCAAAGGCCGAGGAAAACGGTGAGCGCACGGGCTGCTAGGCTCATCGATTGGCGCCTCCAAATGGTCTGGGTCAATCTTGCATGTTAGCAGACCCATCCGAAGGCTGACATAAGAAGGCAAGTAGGCCCAGCGGCATATGCCGTCCGGCCGTGACCTCTTCGCTAAACTACTCTGTTATGTCTTGGACTTAGGCTTTGACTGGCTGGTCTTTAGCCGCTGCCGCCGTGGCCGGCGCCTTCGTCATCGCTTGGACGTTCGCCTTCATGACTTTCAACGTCGTGTTCTGCGAGGCTTCAATCGTGACGAACGTTTCGTTAATCGCGCGGATTTTGCCGATGATGCCACCCGTAGTGACGACTTCATCGCCGGGCTTCAGGTTGGTGAGCAGCTCGGCTTGTTCTTTCGCCTTCTTTTGTTGGGGGCGAATGATCAGGAAATACATGATGAAAAGGAAACCGACCGGCAACGTAAGCGTTTCGATCAGCGAGGGGCCTTTGGCGGGCGCGGCGTCCGCGGCTTGGGCGAAAGCTTCGCTGGCGGTGAAAAGGAACTGCATTTTTCGTCCTCCGGAGGTGTCGAGGTGGGCGACATTACTCGAACAGTCTAGGAAGATCAACAAATGGGCAAAGCGCCCCTCTCACTTCACTAACCCCCTAGAACCGTGAACTTAAGTTCCCATGAGAGCTTCCGATAGGTAGAGTGTTGGCAGAGGCGTTTCTCGGCAAAGAAGGAGTTTTGCGATGGTGACCTTGCGTCCTGGCTTGGCGGTGTCCGTTGCGGGTTTGCTTTTTACCGTCGTCGCCGCGTGCGGCTCCGACAAAAAAGCCGACAATACCTCGACCGCGAAGAAACTCGATTTCACGACCGACATCAACCCGATCATCATCGCAAGCTGCACCGGCGCTTCTGGCTGTCATGGAACGGCGTCGAAAGAAAGCGGTGTCTATCAAGGCAACGAAGCGAACTTTAAGAAAGCCGACGTAAAAACGCGCCTCGGTCTTCCCAAGACCGACCCGATTTATATGCCGAAGGGCAGCACGTCTTTCGCCGACGCCGACAAGCAAAAGATGCTCGATTTCCTCGCGCAGTGAGCTAGACTTCCGGGGTGAGCCAAGGCTTAAATCCCGAGCAAAATGCCGCCGTAACCTGCATTCACGGTCCAATTATGATATTGGCCGGGGCTGGTACCGGCAAGACGCGCGTCATCACCTACCGCATCGCGCACATGCTGAAATCCGGCATCGATCCTCACTCCATCGTGGCGCTTTCCTTCACCAACAAAGCCGCCAAGGAGATGGCCGAGCGCGTCAAGGCGCTCGTCGGCGGCCGAGCGAAGGACGTCTGGCTCGGCACGTTTCATAGCTTTTGCCTGAGCGTATTGCGGCAGTTCCCTCGCGAAGCCGATCTCGTGCCTGGTTTTGGCTTGGCCGGAACTTCCGATCAAATCGACTTGGTCCGCAAAGGCCTGGAAGAGAAAAACTGGGCCGGTCTTTACCAAGCGGACCGCATGCACTTCTGCATCGGCGTCGCCAAGAACCATCTGCTTTCATCCGACGACCTCCGGCGCGGACAAGGCAGAACTTTGATCTCCGAGGATTTGACGGTCGTCGCCGACGTCTACGAACTCTATGAACGCCAGTTGAAACTGAATCGCGTCATAGACTTCGACGACTGCATTTACAAGATGGTCAAACTCCTAAAACAGAGCGAAAGCGTCCGGCAGCGCCTGAAGAGCAAATTTCGCTACCTGATGGTCGACGAATACCAAGACACCAATGCGGCGCAATTGAGCGTTTTAGAGTTGCTGGCCAGCGACGGGCACGATGTCTGCGTCGTCGGCGACGACGATCAGTCGATCTACAGCTGGCGCGGCGCCATGTACGAGGTTCTGGAAAGGTTCGAGCTGCTCTTCCCGGAGACCAAGATTATCAAACTCGAGCAGAACTACCGCTGCTCCAACGTCATCCTCGGCGCCGCCAACCTAGTGATCAAGAACAACACAAAACGTAAGGAAAAGACGCTCTGGAGCGCCTCTGAAGATCAAACGCCGATCCAGCTCTCCCCGTGCGAGGACGAAAACGCCGAAGCGCGTTACATCGCGGAAAAGTGTCTGGCGCTACTTGGCGCAGGGCTCAATCCCAAGGACATTGGCGTGCTCTACCGAGCCAACAATCAAGCAAAAGCCATCGAATTGGCGTTGCGTGAGGCGCGGATTCACTACAAGACGTATGGCGGCCAGAGTTTCTTCGAGCGCAAAGAGGTGAAGGACTTCGTCTCCTACGCCAGGTTGATCCTCGACAGGGAAGACCGCCTAGCCCTCTGGCGCGTCATCAATACGCCCAACCGGGGCATTGGCATTAAAACCCTAGAAAGAATTGAAGAAATTGCCCAAAACCAGAAAGTCTCGCCCATCGTCGTGACGGGATTTGATGGGTTTCAAGCTGGCCCTGTCGGCAAATTTTCGGACCTCGTGAGAGAACTCTCGGCGATGCCCTTGAATCGTCCGGAAGACTTCGAAGCCCTAGGCAATGCAATTTTGAAGCTCACTGGCTTGGAGAACGAAGTCCGAGTCAAGACAGAGAATCCCGTTCACCGCGACCGCAAGCTCTCCAATTTGAAAAGCTTGCCAAAGTGGCTCGCTACGCTCGCCGGCGAGATCATCGAAGATGCGGGGCACGCCGACTACCAAGCCATGCTCGATTCTCTATCGCTCGACAATGATCGCCGCGAGGAGAAAGACCAAAACAAGAACCACGTGTCTCTGATGACGATTCACGCGGCAAAAGGCCTGGAATTTCCCGCCGTGTTCGTCATTGGCCTGGAAGAAGAACTCTTGCCTCACCGCAACAGCATGCAAGACCCGAATGCGCTCTGCGAAGAGCGACGCCTATTCTATGTCGCCCTAACGAGGGCCAAGCAACGCCTCTTCTTGTCCTATTGCCTCGATCGCACGGGCGGATTCCAAGGCAGAGTCTCACGCATGCCTTCGCGCTTCCTGACGGAGCTGCCGAAGGATTCCTTTACTCGCACCGACGACGCGGCATCACAGATAAAACGAGCGGAAAGCGAGACTGAACGCAAGCAGAAGACCGCCTCGCGTCTCAGCCAGTTCCGGCAAACACTCGGTAAATAGCTAGCTCTTGATGACTTCGGCGTCGAGCAAACCGTGTTGCTCGACGAATTTCCGCAGATTTTCCATGATGCGGGCCTCGATCTGACGGGCGCGTTCGCGACTGACGCCGTAGCGATCGCCGACTTCTTGCAACGTCAGCGGCTCTTCCGCCATCATTCGAGCGTCAAAGATCTCTAAGTCGCGGCCTTTCAAGGTGCCACGGAATTCCGCCAAATGCTCGGCGAAGATCTGCCGTATCTCAGCTCCTGCGAGCGACTCTTCCGCGCCAGGCTCGCCGTCGCTAAGGAGCGACCCCCGCGTTGCGGAGTCCGGGTCGTCATTGAGCGGTGCGTCGAGCGAGACGTCGGGCCCGGAAAGGCGGGCCTGCATCTCAAGAATGTCCTTCTCACGAACGTCCAAGTGTTCGGCCAGAAGCTTGGCGTCGACGTGGTCATACTCGGCAAGGAGCTTCCGCGCTGTCTTTTCCAAGTTGTAGTAGAGCTTCCTTTGGTCGGCGGTCGTGCCGATCCGCACTTGGCTCTTGTTGTCCATGATGTGCTTAAGGATGTAGGCCCGGATCCACCAGGCCGAATAGCTCGATAGCTTCACGCCTTTGTACGGATTGAAACGTTTTACGGCCTGCATGAGGCCGTAGTTGCCCTCCTGGATCAAATCCAAGAGATTCAGCTGGGCTTGGCGGAAGTCATTGGCTATTTTGACTACCAAGCGCAGGTTGGCGGTGACCAGGCGATGAGCGGCGTTGACGTCGCCCTCGTCGAATTGCTTCCTTGCCAACTCGTACTCTTCCTCGGGCTCTAACAATGGGTACTTGGCTATCTGTTGCAGGTAGAGCTGAAGAGGGGATACGGTCGCGGGTGCCCGCGCCCCGGTTTGGACCACGGGCAATTTCGTCAAAGAAAGGCACCTCGCGATGTCTGGGATCGGGATCATAACAAATCCCCACTCGAAGTTAAACAAGCGAAATCCCGGTAGAACCGCGCTTTTAGGTTATATCTTGGGCGCCAAGGGACAGCTCGAGGTGACGAACTCGCTCGAGGATTTGAGTAGGGTCGCGCGCGATTTCAAAGAGCGCGGAATCAGCCTTTTGGCCATCAATGGAGGCGACGGTACAATTTGCCGGACGCTCACCGCCTTTCTCAGTGAATACGGCGACACCGAGTTGCCCAAGGTTGCTTTGCTCCGGGGCGGCACGATCAACGTCCTGGCCAACAACCTCGGCATCAAAGGAACGCCCGAACAGGTCCTGTACCGCTTGGTCGAATGGCATTCGAGCGGCAACGACATGCCTACTCGACGCCTCCAGTCCATGCTCGTGGAAGGTAGCCTCGGCTTTCTCTTCGGCAACGGTGTCGCCTCGGCGTTCCTGAAGGAATACTACCGACGCAAGAGTGGACCGGTCGGTGCGGCCTTGTGGGTGTTGGCGATTTGGGCTTCGCGGTTCATCGGCGGCAAATTGTACTTTCGCGTCGTTCGCGACCTTTTCCAAACGCTGCGCCCGAACAACGCGCCGCCCATCTCACATTCGACGTGCGCCGTGTTTTGCTCGACCGTCGTGAAGATGCCGCTCGGCTATCCGCTTTTCTACAAACTTCCGGAGAATCCCGGGAAGTTTCAGTGCGTCAGCTTTACTTTCGCGGCGAAAGACGCGCTCTGGCAGTTACCCTTGGTAATGCTCAGGAGACAGGACGGGGCGACCAAAGGTAAAATGAGCTTTTGCTGCGAAGAGCTCGTGATCGAAGCGGAAGCGCCGTTTGATTACACGTTGGACGGGGAGCTCTACGTCAGCCAGTCGAACCAACTGCGCGTCGGGACAGGTCCATCCATTGAATTCGTCACGATTTAACACCGCGCAAATCCTCGAATACCGGAAGTCCTTGAGCCCCATGGTCAAGAGCGTCGACAACCAAACCCAGAAGAAACGCTCGAACGCCTTGCCGCCGCCGCCGCCCGAGGTGATCGCCGCGGCGCTGAAGGTCAGCTCGTTGACGATCGAGTGGCTCGCGGGCGACGGCTCTGATCGTTGTTACTATCGCGTGTTCTCGAGCGAGCTTCCCGGTCCAATGGTCTTGATGCAGCTTTCTGGACAGGACGCGATCGCTCTGAAGAACGACGGCTACGACTGGATCAAGATCGCGCGCCTGCTTGCGGACAAAGGCCTCTTCGTCCCAAAGGTTTTGGCGACGATGCCCGATCACGCCGCCTTGATCATTGAAGACTACGGCGACGTCATGCTGGAAGGTCAAATCTTCCAGCTCGCCGACCGCGGCGACGTAGGGAAGATTCGCCAGATCTATACTCAAGCTTCAGAAATCATTGCTTCATTTCTGTCAATGAGGTCCCACCCCGATGCCGTCTGGTGCAAGCGCAGCTTCGACGAGGAGCGCTTCGTCTGGGAACTCAACTTCTTCATGCAGAAGTACGCCGGCCCGGTGGCTGGCGTGGTGTGGTCGACCGCCGAACAAGCGCAATTCGACGTCGAAGTGATAGCTCTGAGTCAGGCCTTGGCGGCCAACTCGAAGTACTTCGTGCACCGCGACTTCCATTCGAGGAACGTCATGGTGAAGGGCGATCAACTCGCCGTCATCGATTTCCAAGATGCCCGGCTTGGACCGGCATCGTACGACTTGGTTTCTCTATGCTTTGATTCTTACGTCCCGTTTACCGCCGAAACTAGGATCCAGCTCTTCGAAGACGGCCTCGGAGTCATCAAGAGTGCCGTGGGCAAGGTCGCGCACGACGAAATCGTCGCGCTTTGGAAGCCGATGCTCCTGCAACGCCAGCTGAAGGCGATAGGCAGTTTCGGCTTCCTGACGATCGACAAGAAGCGGGGCGACTATCTGAAGTACGTCGAGCCAGCGCTCAGTACGATCGAAGACCAAGACGTCGGCGACCGCCGCTGGCCGTTGCTTTCGAAGACGTTGATCAGCCGCCTCAGGGCGCACCTCGACCGGGCGCGGCATGCCGGAGCGACTTAAAGGGCTGGTCCTCGCAGCGGGCCTCGGGACGCGGCTGAGGCCGCTTACCGAGCGCTACGCCAAGCCATTGATGCCTTTCGCAGGTTCGACCCCGCTCGAGCTGGCTCTGTGGAGGTTTCACCAGCTCGGCGTTAAGGACGTCGCTGTGAACTCGCACTACCATGCTGAACAAATGGCGACCGCCGTCAGCGCCCGTCCTTTTGGGCTGTCCTTGAAATTGTCACACGAGGCCGAAATTCTCGGCACTGGCGGCGCTTATAACCCGTTACGCGCTTGGCTCGGCGACGACGATCTACTTGTGATCAATGGCGACATTGTTTCTTCGATCGACGTCGCGAAACTTTGGCAGCGACACAAGGACGCGCGCGCCGTGGCGACGATGGCGCTACTTCCGTCGGTCATCACCGGAGAAAGCGCCGTTTTTTTCGAGAAGGACCGCATCGTCGGCATTGGCAAGGTGGCGCCGTCGCTCGCCGCCACGGCCGGAAACTTCGCCTGCATGCAGATTCTTTCGCCACGTTTTCTCGACCTATTGCCAAAAACCGGCACCTTTGACGTAATAAGCAAAGGTTACGCCCCGGCCCTAGCGCAAGCGTTACCAATCGCCGCCTTCGTCCATGAGGGACTTTGGCACGACCTCAGGACTCCCGGGTTCTACTGGGCGGCGCTTCGCGACTTCCTCGCCGACAAAGATCCGAGCGATTTGGTAGGGGCCGCTGCCTGTCGGGCAGCTCGCGGCGCGACCTGGTTGAAACTCGGCACGACCTTGGTCAACAAGGCTTCTATGGTAGAACCGACCGCAAGCCTCGACTCCTTCGTTTTGATCGAAGGCGGTTGCTCGGTCGGCGCTGGCGCAAAGCTCAGCGACTGCTTGCTCCTACCTGGAGCGAAGGTGCCGCCAGGTGCTGTAGTGAAAAGCGCAATTCTCGGCGAAAATCTGGCCTTGACGCTTTGATCAATCAGAGCGGCCCGGGCGGGGCTCGCGGCGGATAGGCACTATTTGCCTATTCAAAACCTGTATAAGCCTCGTCACGGGACGCGGGCATGTCTCCATCTTGTTTGGACTGTATAGGTGAGTGAATTGTATAGGCGGGAATGTATAGGGCGGGTCTAGAGGAGAGGGAGAAAGCAACTGGTCTTGTAAAATCTACTTGGTCTACCTGCGAAGCTCGTGAACTTATCCATCATCTGGCCGGATGGCGTCTAAATTTCAGCTCGTTCGCAAGATGGTCGATTTTTCAAGACTCTGTCACTTTGTTGTATTTCGGGTTTCTAACCGTTCGGTCGTCTGTCTTTGTACGACGTTTCGGTTTTCATCGAAACCTAACATCAGTTCGTCACTCAGAAGGCGTCTTGCTTCAAGGAAGTGTAGCTGATGTCACCTAACGCTAACCGTTAGCAAACTCAGATCAAACGCACACCAGTTTGGGTTTTAGTTTTGAGGTCGTATTGCGTCTGGCTACCAGCCAGTTGGATGCCGTTGACTTTCGAGACTTTCGCCGTAACTTTACCGTTCGAGGTTTTCAGGTGTTTCGTGAGAATTTTATCGGTTTTTTGGTGTTTGACAGCTTTGTGGTTGGCAAGTTTGGCCGTGTCCGACTTCGCCATTTTGACGGCTGCAGCCGCTGCGCCCTTCGGTAGATAATAAACCGTCGTGCCAGCAGTCAGGTGATCGGGGTTGTCGATTTTGTCGTTATGACGCCAGATGCTGCGCCAGCCTTTGGTGTTGCCGTAGACGCGTTGGGCGATGGTCGCCATCGTGTCGCCCGGTTTGACTTGTTCTTCGGAGCGCTGCAGGGAATCGTACGCTTTCGCGAAATTCACCGCGCCTTCGTCGAGGGTGTAGTAGACCAGATCGCCAGGGTAGATCCGGCTGGGGGTGGTGATGCCGCTCAAGGTCGCCATTTCGTTCCAGCGACCAGGAGTGCCGTAGATTTTTTGTGAGATCTTGGCCAGCGTATCGCCTTGTTCGACGATGTACGCCATTTTCGAGCCGACCTCGGGAAGGCCGTTACCCGCAGGGGTACCGCCCGGTTGGAAAGGAAGTGGGTTTTGGGCGGGAGCGGCCGCCGCTTCTTTGACCGGCGCCGGGGCCGGAGTGTTGTTGGCTGGCACCGCGGCAGGAGCGGCACCGTTTTGTTGGAGGGCTTGGGCTTCACCAGCGTCAGCGCCAGCAGCACCGCCCTCGGTTTGTTGTCCGTTCATTTCCGTAATGATCTCTTGGAGATCGTTCTCTGTGCCGTTACCGCCATCCGCGGTTTTCTCAGCACCGTCACCGTTGGTGGCTGCATTTTCGTCTGCAGCCTGATTGTCGCCTCCTCCACCGTCTTCGTTCGACGCCGCGTTAGCGGTGTCTCCGTCGGCCGCCTGGTCATCCGTCACTGCCATGCCCTCGTCTTCCTGCTGGCCGCCGCTACAAGCGGAGACCCCCAGGCCGAAGAGGAGCGACAGTGCCGAAACGCCAAGCAGGCGCCTCAACCTGAAACTCATTCCGTTCCTCCATCAAAAGTTACTGACCTAAAACACTCCAGCCGGCGCTTCGGCCGGCAAGAGAGTTCCCTTTAATCATTACAAGGCGAATCGCTGAAACCCGCAAGGGGCAGTGTTTTCCCGACTTCGGCGGCGCCAAAATGCCTGTTCACCAGGGAGTCTCTTCACAGCGAAATCCGCAAACCACGGCCACCCCGGCGTTTCCGCGTGTGATGAAGCAAAGTGGATGTACATCGCCTAAACACTTCGATGTCCGGCCATTGCACCTTATCTAATTGAAATCATTGTATTTTGACGACTGCTCCGGGGGGCATGGAACTTGCTCTTGTTGCCTCGGCTGCGCACGAGAGGCTTTGTCCATGAATTCCACGGGTATTCCTACAATTTTGGCTTTTCTCCTGGTGCTCGCGGTCGCCGGAGCGGCACTGCGCTTTTTTCAGGTGCGCCGTACTTATTACATCGGGATCAGCCTCTGGAGCAGGTGGCTGCCGGTGGTCGCGACGGGCATTTACCTCGGAACCTTGGCAATGAACCTCGCCGCCGATGGGCAGGTCGATCCTGGCCCCTTAAGCTTGACGGGATTTTTCTCAACGGCCGAAGTCATCGTGCTTTTTCTGGCTGGCCCACTTTTCTTGACGCGGCTCGGAAACATCTTCGGCGCGTTGACCCTCGCTTATTGTATTGAACGTCTCGTAGGCTCGCCGGGCACGGCAGCCATCGGCTCGCCCGCTCTGTACCTGATTACGGGCGCTGCGGCCGTAGTTACGGTGCTCAGTGACCGCATGCCGTGGCTTCAGGCGGAGGGCTTCAATGCTTTCGCACAGAAACTGCGCGAGATTCTGCTCATGTCCCTGACCATCGGTGCTTTAGTTGTGGTTTTTGCCGGAATCATAAGAATCCACGGCTTTACTCGCTGGGTCGCCACGAGCTTTGGAATGTCGCTCCCCACCACCGTCATGCTTGTCGCGTTGACGTGCTTGTTCGTCGGATGGCTCAGCGTCGCCTTAGGCTTCACGCGTAACTTCACCATCCCGCTTTTGAGCCTACCGTCGCTGTTCGTACTGGCGTACGTCACCGACTGGCCAAGCTACTTGCTCATCGTGCCTTTCGCGCTCTTTTTGTCGCTTTCCTTGGCCAGCGCGGAGCGCCGTGCACAACGCAACCGTCGACACGGCGGTTACGTGTCTTCACTCATCGTCGGCCGTTGAAAAACAACGCCGGTATTTGACGTGGGCTTCGCCATCGCGATATCCTAGAGATATCCAGTGGGGCAAAGTGGGAGTTTGTGGGGGACCGCCTGAAGGCGGCTTCCCGCTAAGTGTTAGCACCATTTTAGCACACTTCGCCCGGACCTCCTCCTCCTCCTCCCACGCCGGCGCATCGCAAACCCAGTCCAGAGCCAGGAGCCTTCCATCTTGTTCCAAGGCAAGTTCGAGCACACGCTAGATGACAAGGGCCGCCTCGCGGTACCCTCGCCGTTTCGTCGTAAGCTCGGCGGCGAGGACGTGGAAGGTTTGGCGCTCGTCGTTACGATCTCGGATCAATGCTTGGCTGCGTATCCAATGGCCGAATGGGACGCCAAGCTGGCGATCATCGCCAAGCTGAATCAGTTCGATACCAAGGTCATGGCCTTCAAGCGGGTGTTCATCGGCTGCGCCCAGGAATGCCCGATCGACAAGGCCGGTCGGATCCTGATCCCCCAAGATCTCCGCCGCGACGCCCGCATCGAACGGGACTGCGTCATCGTCGGCCAACTCGAAAAGCTCGAGATTTGGTCGGCCGAGCGCTGGCAGAGTTCCTTCAATCAACTAGCCGACAGCGTCGGTTCCATTTACGAATCCTTGGCTAACACCGGAATCAACATTTGACCCCCCAGACACCACGCGAGCCGCATCAGACGGTGCTGCTCGAACAATCGATAGCGGCTCTGGCATTGAAAGAAGGCGACATCGCCATAGATTGCACGGTCGGCGGCGGAGGACACACGGAACTCATGCTACAGGCGGTCGGAAAAACTGGACGGGTCATCGGCCTCGATCGCGACGAGACGGCGCTGGAGTTGGCTCGGGCCCGCTTAGGCGACGCTACGCGTTCCGGCGCACTGCGCCTGGTCAAGGCTCGCTTTTCCGAACTCGGCCAGGTCGTCGAATCCTTGAAGCTCCAGGGCAAGGTCCAAGGCATCCTCGCCGACGTCGGCGTTTCCAGCATGCATCTCGATCAGAGCGGTCGCGGCTTCTCGTTCCAGAACGACGGACCCCTCGACATGCGGATGGATCAAAGTTCGGGCCAAACCGCGGCCGACATCCTCCGTGACTCTAGCGCCGAGGAGTTGACGAGAATCTTCCGGGAATTCGGCGAAGAGCCAAAAGCCCGGCAGATCGCCCGTCGCATCGTCGAATCACGGACCCTGGAACCGCTGACCACCACGACCCAACTCGCCGAGCTGGTGAAAAAGGCCGCGAACTACCGCGAGCCAAGCCGCAAGCACCCGGCGACTCGCGTTTTTCAGGCTTTGCGTTTGGCCGTCAACGAAGAGTTGAGCGAGTTGGAGCAAGTCATCGAGAGCTCCTTGGCAGCGCTGAAACCCGGTGGCCGCGTGGCGATCATCGCCTTCCATTCTCTGGAAGACCGCATCGTAAAGACGCGCTTTTTGGACGCCACCGGACAGCGCGAACGCTCGAAACTGCCGAGGGAATTGCCGTTTACCGAGGTCCAGGTCGAATCCATGCGCGACAAGCGCGGCGCAATAATCAAGCCCTTTCCGCTCGTTCCCACCGACGACGAAATCCAAGCCAACCCTCGGGCCCGGAGCGCCAAGCTCCGCGTACTCGAGAAGCATTAAACTTCGAGGAACGGTTATGTCATTTCACCTGTCGTCGAAATTCCTTGGTCTGCCAGCCCTAGCCTCCCTAGCTAGCGTGCTGACAATTGGACTAGCCGTTACACGCATCCATCTGCGCGTGCAGACGACGCTCATCGGCTACGAAATCGGGCGCTTGAAGAACGACGAAGGGCATCTCCTCGAAGAGCGCGGTAGCCTTAAAATGCAGCTGGCGAAGCTAACGACCAAGAAGCATCTGATGCTCATGACCGTATCAGAAGGCGACGCTCCGGCGGCCAAAGGCACGCTGGCTCTCAAGTGAAGAACCGCCTCGTTCGCTTGAGAAATCGGGTCACCGGCCGCGCGCCTCGCACGCAGCCCGGACAGTTTCGTAGCGAACGCGCCCGCTACGTCCAGTTTGGCATCTATGGACTATTCAGTGCAATCGTCGTCCGCGCCTTCTTCCTGCATCTT
>JAYWBY010000506.1:0-10840 GCA_043781115.1 Pseudomonadota bacterium | reverse complement strand
AGCGGATCAGCGTCGACTTGCCCTAGCCCGACGGTCCCATGATCGCGACGAATTCGCCGTCTTCGATGGAGAGGCTGACGCCGTCCAGCGCTTTGACGACGTTTTGGCCCATGCGGTACGTCTTGAAGACGTCCTTGACCTCGATCATGGCGGCGGCGCTCTTCACTTGCGCTTGCCCCCGCCGGCGCCCTTGATCGGCGGTCCGCCGCCGAAGGGATTGTTACTCTTCTCGGCTTCCGGCAACTTCAGCGCCTCTTGCAGCACCGTGGCACCCTCGGCGAGTCCGCCGAGGATTTCGACCGTCTTGCCGTCGCTCAGGCCGAGCTTCACGTCGACCTCGTCGGGCTTCGTCTCTCGCTGTTCTGGGTCGTCCGTCCGCTGCAAGACGAACGTGCGGGCACCGACGCGTTTGATGACGGTCGCCGGCAGCACCAAGACGCCGGTGCGGGAGTCGACCTTGAACTGCGCGCCGGCGGTCATGCCACTGCGCATGAAGTCCGGGACCTCGCTCGGTAGGATTTGGACGTCGTAAACCGTGACGTTGTTGACGGTCTTCGCCTCGTAGGCGATTTGATGGACGGTGCCGACGATCATCGACGCCGGATAGGCGTCGAGCGTCAGGGTCGCCGCTTGGCCGAGCTTGATCTTCGCCATGTCGGTTTCGTCCACCTGCGCAACCACCAGCAAGCGGTCCGACATGACGAAGATTTGGTCCGTGGCCGCGATCGTTTGTCCGGGTTCGATGCTCCGGGCGATGACGAGGCCGGCCATCGGGGCTATGATCGGCGTCGGCCGGTAGAGGTCTTCCCAGTGCTTGACCTCGTCCACGCCCTTCGAATGGGCGACGTCGAGCAAGGCGGCGCGATCGGTCGAGCTCATTAGGCCGAGGACCTGGCCCTTTTGCACCCGTTGCCCCTCCTGCACCTTCACCGAGTCGATTCGGCCGTTGATCGGCGGCTTGATAACCAACCGGTTCTCGGGCTGGACGGTGCCGGTGGCTTGGACTGCGACCAGCAAATCGCCCTTGCTTACGGTCACCGGCGAATAGCTCGGCGCGTCGCGCCGGTGGCGCCGCACTTTGAAGTAATAATAGGCCCCGCCGCCGCCGGCCGCCAACAAAAGCACTAGAGTCAGGATTTTGCCGCCGCGCTTCAAGGTTCCTTCGCCTCCGCCAGGGTCTGACCCAAAGCTCTGGACAACGCGGCATATGCCGTCGCCGCGTCTTTCCGCGTCGCCAACACGCGTTGGTCGGCATCGTTCAACCCGTTTTCGATAAGGTCCCACTCTTGGAACGACAAGAGCCCGAGCGCGTACTGGTTGCGCGCGATCTCCTCTTGGAGCACCGCCGCTTCCTTGACGTCGCCTTGGACCGCTACGCGCGCCACGGCGTCTTCCATGCCGGCGCGGGCATCGACCAGGGTCGCGTAGGCTTGGGCTTCGGCCGAAGCCAACGCGGCTTGGCTCCGGGCGTGATCCGCTTCCGCGGCGCGTTCGTCAGCTTTGAGGCTGCCGCCGGTATAAAGCGGCACGCTCATGCTGAGGCCGACCGACAACCGGTTGCCGTCGGGCGGCCAGTGGTCGCCGGCCCGGGCCGCCGAGGCGCTGGCGGCAATTTCGGGGTAGCTGGCGGCGCGCGTCGCATCGGTCGTATAGGTAGCGGCGCGCACCGCGGCGGCGGCCTGTTGGACCGCCGGCACCGAATGCGCGACGGCTGCCAAATCGGCGACCGTCGGCACCGGGTGCACGCCGAAGATCCCGTGCACCCGCGTCGCCGCCGAAAGTTGGCGGCCGAGAACTTTGGCGAGCTGGGCTTGCGCGACGGTCAGCGAGCGCTCGGCGGCGGCGACGTCCAAATCCGCTTGCTTTTGGGTCGCTCGGCTTTTCAGGAGCGAACCTTTGTTCTCCCGGCCGCCCTCGAAGCGCAATTCGACCAATCGGACGTTTTCGAGTCGGCGTTTTGCGACTTGACGCTGCAGCTCGACCAGCTCCTGGGCGTAGAGTTGTTGGATGAAGGCGCTGCGCAGGTTGAACGCCAACTCGACCCGGCTCTGGCGGATCGCCGCTTCGGCGCCCTCGACTTCGGCGTCGCGGCGTTTCACCGTCGCTTGGTCCTTGAAACCCGAGAAAAGGCTCTGCTTCACGGCGACGCCGTAGGAGAATTGATCGGTGTAACGCCACGAATTGGCGGCCGTCAGCGGCTCCAGCGACGTGGCGGCGCCCAAACGCGGCGCCGTAGTTTGCGAGCCGGCCCCCGATTCGCTCGCCGAGCGGTTGGCGTCGACGGTCGCCGAAACTTGGGGCAAAAAGGCCGACCGGCTTTGGTCGGCGCGTGCTTGCGCGGTGGCCTCGGCGTGCCGCGCCGCGGCGACGTCGGGGTTTTGGCTCTGCGCGTCGGCGACGCACGTCGGCCAGTCCAATGTCTCATTGGCCGCGCGCGCCGGGACGCTAACGGCGCAAAGAACTATGAAAGTCGCGGCGACTCCGCTCCGAGACAAGGGCACGTGTCTGGTTTTTCCTTCACGTCGTTTGGCTTGGGGGTTTGGCTCAAGTCTAGCTCTCAACAGCATTTATGGATACTTACGCCTAGCTAACGTTACTCTTTGTTACAAAGCAATGAGGAAGTTCGCGCCATGGAATGAATCGTGCAGCCGAGTCGGCGTCCGGAATCCCGAACCCCGTCAAAGGAGACTGAATCATGTCCGCCAAGCCGAAACTCAGCAGCAACCTCGTGGCGCTCCGCCACGACGCCACCAAGGTCATCGACGACATTAGCCGCCTGTCCGAACAGCTGAAACACGCCGGTCGCGACCGCGTCATAGACGCCGGTAACGGCATCAGCTCGTCCATTGAATCGGAAATCGACCTGATCCGCGGCAAGCTCGCCGACCTCGTCGACGGTTTTCAAGCCAATGCCACGAAGGTCAACAAGCACTTCAATGAAAATCCCTTTGCCTATATCGCCGGCGCCGCCGGCGTCGCATTCTTGCTCGGACGCGTGCTGCGCTTCCGGGCGTCGAATTAACGCCGTGTTTGGCCTGGTGGCCATGGCCGCGACGTTGATGTTGGTGCTGCTGGTGCTGCTGCGCAGCGATCGGCAGCATCGCTCTGCCCTAGCTCGACTGCACCGCAAACTCGAAGAGCTAACGATGAGTGCCCGCCCGTCCGAGACGCATTTCCCAAGAGTGGTTCACGCCTCGCACTTCACGGGCCCGCACTGACGTCGGCCCTTTCAGTTTGCCCCAAAAAAGAAGCCGCCCCCGGCAGATTTGGCCGGGGGCGGTTCCACACTCGCTAAGCCCGAATTAGTGGGCGGCGGTGTTGGGCTTGTATTTGACGACGACCACCGACTTGCCGGGGCCGCCTTTGGCGCGCAAACGTTGGCCGATGGAGGTCACTTGCGCTTCCTCCATGTCCTTCGCCTTGCCGGCGCCTTTGATCTGCGCATCTTCGGTGTTGAAGGTCTTGCCGATCCAGGTCGTGCGCTCGGCCATCGTGAAAGTGTCGACGTCGTTGGCGTCGGCGGCTTTCAGCACTTTTTTGATGGCGTCGTTGCGTTTGTCGGCGAGGTCGCGTTGTTTGCTGCTTAGTTTGGCGACTTTGCCGGTCGGGTATTCTTGGTCCGACCAAGAGGCGACGACGAACTTGTCGACGATGCCGTTGGCTTTGGCAGCCGTGACGAGGGCTTTCAGGCTCGACTGCTCGGTGTCGGACAGGTTCGAGCTACCTTCGGTGAAGGTGATCGTCGAAATGTCTTTGTCGAGAAGCTCGTAGACTTTCGCTTGAACGCTCTCGGCAATTTGTTTCGGCGTCGTTTCGGCGAAAGCCACCGAGCCGGCCGCCAGGCCGAGCGCCATCATGAGCTTCAGGCTCGTGTTCGTAATTTTCATGCATAACTCCTTTGTGGTCCCCAGTTCTGGGGGACGGTTCAACATTAGCCATGGGGTAAGAGCAAGGGTCGTGCCACAAATGAGGCGGCCGTCTACTCGACGTCTATTCGAGGAGACGGGGTCTGGAGCCCTAAAATGCTCCAATTCGTCTCCAAATTGCGACAGTCGCCTCAGTGTCGGTTTTCGTCGGTCCGCTCGCGGGGATCCATGGCCTTCAGAAGCGAAGCCATTTCGTCCGCATGCTCTTCCTCCGTCGCCAGAATGCCTTCCAGCATGCGGCGCGTCGTCGGGTCGGAGTCGGCGACGTAACGGATCATTTCCGTATAGGAATCGATGGCGATGCGTTCCGCGATCAAGTTCTCGCGGATCATTTCCCATAGCGAGTCGCATTCCGTGTATTCGGCGTGGCTTTTCGATTTCATTTCGCCTGGATCGAGCGAAGCGTGGCCGCCCAGCTGCTTGATGCGTTTGGCGAGTTCCATGGCGTGGCCTTGTTCTTCCTCGGCGTGCTCCGCGAAGTGTGTCGCCACGCCTTCAGCATGGATGCCTTCAGCGGCGATCTTGTGCTGCGTGTAGCGTAAGACGCAGATCCATTCCGTCGCCATCGCGGCCTGTAGGACCTTGATCACAGTCGCCCGATTCGCTTGGTATTCCTCGGTAACCGCGCCCTCTTCGAGGTGTCGACGCGCCTTTTTCCTGATTTCCGCCACGTCCATGATGAAGTCCGACATAGTTCCTCCGTTCGAGTTCGATATCCGCGAGGTTCATTGCAAATATCAGACCGCTTCATGAGCAATCACGAAATTTCTGGCACGGACATTGCTTTACTTAAATTCAAGTGACGAGCCGCCAACCCGGAGGCTCCTTGGGAGGAAAAGAGTCATGCTTTACTACGCGCTGGTTTTCTTGGTTTTGGCGGTGGTCGCCGGTTTCTTTGGCTTCGGTGGCATCGCCGGCACCGCCGCGTCGATCTCGCAAATCTTGTTCTTCGTGTTCTTGGTTGCATTGATCGTTTCGGTCCTTGCCAACGCCTTCCGGGGCAAACGCCCCATCTAGGGCGCTAGGTAACGTCGACTGCGTCTCGTCTTTAAACTGTATCTTGGAGGAATCATCATGTCTCATTCTTGGATCAAAGTTGTAGTTGTGCCCCTGGCGCTCGGAGCCGCTGGCTTGGCCTTCGGCGAAGACAGCATCGAATCGACCCGCGCCGCGGCCCCCGGGTACGAAACCGGTCGTTTCTCGGCGGAAATCAAACCCCTTCCGACCGTGCTCTCGGTGATCCCGGGCGTCGGCGGCCTCGGACTCGGCGCCGAAGCGATGGTCAGCCGTGACACGGCCGTCTACGCTGAAAGCACCTTCCTCGACTCGAACCTCTCGGGCCGCACCGAATCGGAAGCCCGCGACCGCGCTGGCAGCAACCTTTATCCGAACAAAGCTCGCGCCGTGAACGTCGACCTCGGCGGTCGCTTCTACACCTCGCCGATGAGCAGCAGCTGGTACGGCGGCGCCAAACTCGGCTACTCGACGCTGCATAGCCAGTGGTTCTATCACGACGCGACGATCGACCAAAAAACCGCGTCGCTGACCCCTGGCATCAACGCCGGCTATCGCTGGAAATGGGACAACTCCATGCTCGTCCGCTTAGGCGCCGGCGCCGCCGCGAACTTCGTCCAATTCGAAAGAACGGAGCGTAACGACGACTCGGCCGACGGCCTCGAAGCCCAGAAAAAACTGGACGACAAAGCCCATACGCCGATCTTGGCGAACTTGGACCTCGGTGTCGGTTACGTCTTCTAAGTCCTAGGACCCGCCGCTTGGGGGCAACCCTGGGCGAATCGCCGGAGCTTTCCAGGTCGCACCCCCCCGCGCCCTTCAAAGCTCCGGCACTTTTTCGTTTTCCTTTTTTCTTTTCAAATTCTCCATGATAAAAGCGGGCAAACCGCCTTCAGGGAGCATCCCATGATCACCGTCCATTGCCTTCAAGCCTTCAAACCCACGTTGAAGGGCATCATCCGCGACGTGCGCACCATCTGGACTCTGGAGGAGCTGGGCGTCCCTTACGAACGCAAAATCATGAACGCGATGAAGGGCGAACACAAGCAACCCGCGTTTTTAGCGTTGAATCCGTTCGGCAAGGTGCCGACCATCCAGGACGGCGAGGTGACGCTTTACGAGTCTTCGGCCATCTGCATCTACCTCGGAGACAAGTACGGCAAGTTGATGCCGGGCACCGGGCTTCGCGAACGCGCCCTCTACAATCAATGGATGGCCTTTGCCACGGCGACTCTCGAGCCGATGGCCTTTCGCGTCTTCGGCTACGACCACGGCGACGACAAAAACCCAGTGGCGGAGAAGATCCGCAACGACAGCCTGGGCCATGTCGACGGTTGGCTCGGCGTCGTCGACGCCGAGCTCGGCAAGCGTCCTTACCTGCTGGGCGACGCCTTTACGATTGCCGACATCATGATGTCCTCCGTGGCTCGCATCGTCCAGCACACCGAAGTCGCGGCGAAGCATCCGCGCTTCGCCGCTTACCTCAAGAAGAACTATGCGCGCCCCGGCTTCGAGCGGGCGCTGAAGAACCACGGCTAGATGGCACAATCGGCGCAGCGCCCGCTGACCTGGAGAAAATGGTCGGCGGGCTTGAAGTGCGCCGCCGTTTCCAAGTAATGACGGACGGGCGCCATCAGCTTGTCCGGAACGTCGAGTTCGGTCGTCTTGTCGCAGCCCAAACAGTGGACGACGAGGTGCATCGCGGCGACGCACGCATGGTGGGCGCAAGCGAAAAATTCCCCCGCCGGTCCGACGCGGTGCACCAGCTCCAGCTCGGTCAAGGCTTCGAGGCTCCGGTAGACGGTCGCCAGGTCGATGTCGGGCATGCCGCGGCGCTTCTTGATCCGATCCATCAAGTCTTTCGGGGACAACGAGCGCTCGGACTCGGCCAGGCATTCGAGCACGGCGAGGCGAGGCTTCGTGATCCGCGCCCCGGCCGAACGCAGAGTCTCGACTCCGTGTTCGACGTAGCGTTTGCGGGCGGTTTTTTGGTCGTGCGCGTGGCCCATAGCTTCTCGTACCAGAGGTGCCGGAGACGCCGCAACTCTCAAAAATTACAGGTGCTAATTCACTATCTTGAAGTCAAACCACTTAAAGAAAAGGGGCCAGGTGTCGATGGAGTACAGGTAGCGAAACCTCGGACATTCGGCAGGAGTCTTCATGCGTCGCGTCCTTATACTCGCCTTGCTGCTCGGCACTTTCGGCTGTCGCGTGCAACCCGCGACGCCGGCGGCCTCGTCCGTGAAAGACTCGACGCCCGCGGCGGCCCCAGCTGACGCCACGGCGAACTGCCCTTGCGAAGACTTGCAGTGTTGGGCCAACGCGTCGCAAAAGGGAGCCGAAAAACAAGTGGACTGCGCCACCGACACGCTCGCCACTGTGGTGCCGATCCTTGGACCCATCAAAGATTTGATCAAAACGATCGTGGCGGCCCAGGACGCCCTCGGCGCGGTGAAGAGCGTCAACGAAGTCGCCAAGGAAGTTCTCGAAGCGACGGAGCGCGGCGGCATTTACACCCCCTGCGTCAAGAACCTCGCTGCCGTTTCGGGCGCCGCCTTGACGCTCCTCGCCGGCTTCGACGACTTGAACAAAGAAATCGAGCAAATGAAACCGGAGGACTCGATCTCTGCCAGCGGACCGCTGCTAAAGAAGATGTTCGACCTCATGTCATCGGCAGTGAAAGGCATCAACTCCCTTTTTGAAGCCTTCGCGGCCTGCGAGACGCCGGCGTCCAAAGCCGCCTTGCGCGAGCACTCCGCTAAACTCGCCGCCGTCAAGAGTAAGGCCGTCGGCCCGCTCAGAGCCTTGATGAAACCGCTCGACGAGATCGGCAAGGGCGCCGCCGCCAAACTCGCGATCGTCGGCACGATCGGCAAATGCGTGTTGGGGATCGTCGACGGCGCAACGACGCTTTACAAGAACTCGGCTTGCTTGGTGAAGGACTTCGACCGCTTGGCCGAGCAGCGCGCCGAGATTTCGCGCGCCTTGGCCTTCGTCGGTTCGCGAATTTACAACCAAGCGCGCTTCGTCGGTTGCAACGAGTGCGTCGGCAAGCACGGCACGTTCACGACTGCCAATACCAACTACCAGATTTGTCGGTCGCTCTGCGAACAAAAGGTCGGCAACTTCGTCGGTGACGACCAGCCGAAGAAGAAAGCCAGCTGGATCACCTCCTGCCAACTTCCCTGCGGCGTCGCCCGCACCGAAGGCATCGTCACGACCTACACGGACGAAAGCATCTGCAATGACGTCAAGGCGATGTACTACGTCTCGCGCACCTACCGAAACCTCGACCTGACCGGCGCCGGCCAGGGCGACCGCGCCCAGCGCGTCGCCGAAACGCGGGCCGCCGTCTTGGGCCATCTGGCGATGACGGAAAAATACTTCGACCAATTCGACAACGCCGGCAAGGGCTCCGCCGGCAACGACGGATTGATCTCGCTAGCGGATTACAAAGCGGCGGCCGGCGACGAAACTCTGCCCGAAGAGGCGCGATTGACGGCCCATTTCTTCTCCGACTCGGATTACTGGTTCAATCTGGTGGACTCCGCCAGCCAAGAAGGCCTGGGCGACGGCTTGGTGGCGCGGATCGACGTCGGGTATTTCCGCGATGAAGTGAGTGAGTATCGGGACGAGTCGGAACATGAGTGAGCCCGCGCGGTGACGAGAATTCGCTGGTCATACTGATGCGACTTTTCGGCGGAAGGCCTCAAACCCTTCTAGAATAGGCAAAAAGTGGTGCCCCCCAAGACCCTGGTCAAAAGACTGGGGTCTTCTAGCTTTATTACGCTGTTTCTCAAGCTGAATTTGTACTTTTCCCAACAAAAGAAAGTTGAATTCCTTGGCTAGTCAGCCAGCGAAGATTGCATTAAGATCCACGCATATCTTCGATTAACTCTAATTTGAAGGCACTTTCATGAGAAAGCTCGTCACCTTAGCATCCTCGCTCTTACTGGCGTCGTCGGCGTTCGCGATGGAAGGCACCCGCACTTTCATGCCGCCAAACGACTTGGACCTCGAAGAAGCAACCGGCGGCTTGACCGAAGCCCAATTCAACGCCGTCATCGACAAAGTCGTGGCTGTTTACCAGCCGATCTTCCAACAGTTCGGCGCGACCCTCAACGTCGACCGCCGCTGGACTGACAACACGGTCAACGCCTCCGCCGACCAACCGTCGGCCACCAACTGGGAAGTTCACATGTACGGCGGCCTCGCGCGCCGTCCTGAAGTGACCGAAGACGGTTTCGCCATGGTCATCTGTCATGAACTCGGTCACCACCTCGGTGGTTTCCCCTACGTCCAAGACTGGGCCGCGAATGAAGGCCAGTCCGACATGCACGCCACCGGCGTTTGCGCCGACAAAGTGTTTGCAACAAACCTCGAGCTTTCGGCTCGCGCCGTCACGGATATCCCGGCCAACTTGAAAGCCAAGTGCGACGCCGATCGTCCTGCAGGCGAGCGCGACATTTGCTACCGTTCGATCGTCGCCGGCAAAGCGCTTGCCGATCTTCTTGGCGCGCTCGGCGGCACCCCGGTCAACTACGACACCCCGGACGCCAGCGTCGTCACGACCACCAACAACGACCACCCGGCCGCTCAGTGCCGCTTGGACACCTACATCTCCGCTGCGCTCTGTGGCCACACCACATGGGACTACGCATTGATCCCGGGCAAATCGATGGCGAATCATAACTCGATGGCCGCCCAAGCCGAAGCCTACGCGCACAGCTGCGAAACCGGCGACGGCGCCCGTCCGAAGTGCTGGTTCGCGGCCGTCACCAGCGACGAGCCCGGCGGCGGCGGCGGCGGCGAGTGCCCGCTCGGCGACCCGGCGCTCTGCGATCTCCTCTGCCAATTGGACCCCACGCTGCCGTGGTGCTCCAAGTAAGTAGCGGACTTCGGTCTTTAGAAGTAAATAGAACCCAGGTCCAAGCGACCTGGGTTTTTTCTTTTTGCGAACGCGGGAGCTGACGGGGCAGGACGATGAAGAGCATCGAGATGAAGGCGATCGGCACCGTGCGTTCGGCGCGCAAGGAAGTCGTCGACGACGGCTGGGACGCAGTGACGAGTCACGTGGAGCTCGATGCCGCGCAGTTTTCCGCTGACGCCTTGGCGGGACTCGAAGCCTTCTCGCACGCCGAAGTGACGTTCTACATGGATCAAGTCGACCCGGCGAAGATCGAGCGCGGCGCGCGCCACCCCAGGAACGACAAGCACCTCCCGAAGGTCGGCATCTGGGCGCAAAGAGGCAAGAATCGGCCGAATCAAATCGGCCACACGATCTGCAAGATCCTGCAAATCGACGGTCTGAAGCTCCACCTCCAAGGTCTCGATGCGGTGGACGGCACCGCCGTGCTGGACATCAAGCCGTGGATGCAGGAATTCGGGCCGCGGGGCGCCATACGCCAACCAGCGTGGGTGACGGAAATCATGAGCCGTTACTGGTGATGGTCTAGCTCATGCCTAAGAGCGCCGCGGTCATCACGCCCTTTAAATCTTGTTTGACCGTGAAATACTTCGCCCAAGGATCCGCCGTCTCCAGGCGTTTCAAGGCGGTCTTCAAATCGAAACGTGGCATTTTCTTGGCTTTGGCGAGTTCGTCCCAGCTGAGCGGCATGGACACGTAAGCTCCGTCCCGGGCCCTCGGCGAGTACGCCGAGACGCTGGTCGCCGAGCGCTTGTTGCGGTGGTAGTCGACGAAGATTTTGCCTTTCCGCGCGCCCTTGCCCATCTTCGCGACGTAGCGTTTGGGATCAAAGCGCGCCAAACCCTCGGCCAGGGCCTTGGTGAAGGCCGTGACTTCTTCCCAGTTGGCTTTTCCGGCAAGAGGCACGACGACATGCAAGCCTTTGCCGCCAGTGGTCTTGACGAAGCTTTGGAGGCCGAGCTTCTTCAGCATG